>NZ_PYHT01000010.1:0-206336 GCF_003023875.1 Nocardia sp. MDA0666 | reverse complement strand
GGGTCGGACTCGTCCTCGGCCGTGCGCTCGGCGGAGACTGCCGCTGCTTCGGATTCGACGGGGAGCGGCCGGGTCATCGCGACCGTGGGGCGATCGTCGGGCGGCATCTCGTCGGTGGTCATCTCGTCGGAGGGCGAGTCCGATTCGGCGGCAACGGGTTCGGAGGTACCGGGCGCTTTTGCCGTCGGAACGCCTTCGGTCGCAATGCTTTCGGTCGCTTCGTCGGCCGAGCTCGCAGTGTGGGGCGAGTCGGCGCGTGCTTCGTCCGGAGGACTCTCCGGCGTCACCGTGACCGGATCGACCCGCAGTGGGGTCGTGGCGGCTGCGTCGATCGGTTCGGTTGCCGTCGAGACGTTGTCGTTCGCGGGTTGTGTGGGCGTGGCCGGAACCTGGCTGCCCGCAACCCGGTTCGGATCCGGTTCGTAGTGGTCGGGGAGTTTGGTGAACGGTCCGTACTGACTTCCGCTCCACGGCGACCCACCCGGGAAGCTTGCCCCCGGATATCCCGTCGCCGCGATACCGCCCTCGGCCGCCAGCGGATACGAGCCGTCGAACGGTGGTTCCGGCTGCCGCATGTAGAGCAACCACCAACCGGCCACCATCAGGGCGAAACTGATCACCCCCGAGCCGCCGAGTCCGACGCCCACCGGACCCATGGTGGTGACCGCGATCGCCAGGGCGACGATCAGGACGATGGTCTTGGTGGACGATTGCGAACTGCGTCCGCGGCTGATCAGGCCCTCGGCGGGTGATACCGCATCACCCGCCGGGGGCAGCAGCAGCCATGCCGCCAGATACAACACGATGCCCGCACCGCCGAAGATCGTCGACACCACGAACGCGACCCGGATCAGTACCGGGTCCACGCCGTAGCGACGGCCGAATCCGGACGCCACGCCGGCGACTGGACTCTGTCCCGGCAGCCGTGTCGGACGCGTCCGCCACAGGTGCTGGAGCTGTTCGCTGAATCCCGTCCGGCTCGTGCCGCCGGTCCCGCCGCTCGCTGTGGTCATAACTCAATGGTGGCCGTGAGCAGTATCGAATGGCATCGGGGTTCACCCTGAAAACGAACCTGAACTACATCTCCCGGATACGCCACTCAGAGCACGGTCGGATCCGCGAAGACGGCGCCGTTCCCGTCGACCTCTGCCGCGGAGACCTCGATCCTGCTGTAGGCGCGGATGGTCAGCGGACCGCCGCATCCCTGCACCATGAGATGGAAGTCCCGGCTGACGAGATAGTCGGTCTCCCCGGCACCGAGGTGTTTCTGCCCCACCTCGACGTCGGTGATCTTCCCGGGCGTGACCGACACGTTCACGCGCTCGGCCTACGGCGCCACCAGCCCCGTTCGATAGGCGATGACGACCAATTGCGCGCGGTCGCGAGCGCCGAGTTTGACCATCGCCCGGCTGACGTGGGTGCGGGCGGTGGCCGGACTGAGGAACAGTTCGGCGCCGATTTCGGCATTGCTCATGCCCTGGCCGACCAGAGCCAGCACCTCCCGCTCCCGTTCGGTCAGTACCGCGAGCCGCTGTTCGGCGGCTCGGTCGGCGGTGTGCCGGGCCGTGAACTGGGCGATGAGCCGGCGCGTGATACGGGGCGCGAGCAGGGCCTCACCGGCGGCGACCACGCGGATACCGTGCAGCAATTCGGCCGGACCGGCATCTTTGAGCAGGAAGCCGGCGGCGCCGGCCTGCAGGCCCTCGAAGACGTAGGCATCGGTGTCGTAGGTGGTCAGAATGAGAATCCGCACATCCCGCAGCCCCGGCGTGGCGGCGATGTCGCGAGTGGCCTGGATGCCGTCCATCGTCGGCATCCGGATATCCATCAGGACGACATCCGGGCGCAGCGCACGGGCTTTGCGTACGGCTTCGGCCCCGGTTGCGGCCTCCCCGACGACCGTGATGTCGTCCTCGATATCGAGCAGGAGCCGAAATCCCGACCGCACCAACTGCTCGTCGTCGACGAGCAGAACCCGGATCGGGGTGCCGCCGTCCGGTGAGTCCGCCGCAGTGCTCACAGGTTCACCGTTTCCGTCGTCGTCAAGGGAAGCCGGGCCGTGACCGCGAATCCGCCGTGCGGGAGCGGGCCCGCGTCGAGGTCGCCTCCCAGGAGCCGGCATCGCTCGCGCATGCCGAGGATGCCGCGCCCGTCGCTGTCCGCTCGAGCGGTGGCGAGGGGGCTCGCCTGCGGCCGCCGCCCCTCGTCGATGACCCGGACCTCGACCGCGTCGGCACCGTAGGTCACCTCGACCGACACTCGCGTCGAGCCGGCATGACGGATCACATTGGTGATCGACTCCTGCAGTATCCGATACACCGCGGTGCCGACCGCGCCGGGTATCTCGGGAGGCGGTGCAGGCGTGTCGAATTCGACCTCGATCCCGGCGTCGCGGGCGGCGGCGGCCAGTTCGTGGATCTGCGCGAGGCCCGGATGCGGGGCGCGCTCGTCGGTGTCGTCGCGAAGAACTCCGAGGATCGCCCGCATCTCCGTCAACGCCCGAGAGCTGGTCCGCTCGATGATCTTCAGGGTCTCGCGTGCTTGTTCGGGCCGTTTGTCGAGCACATGCGCGGTCACGCCGGACTGGACGTTGATGACGGCGATGGCATGAGCGACCGTATCGTGCACTTCGCGGGCGATGCGGAGACGTTCCGCGTCGACCCGGGCGCGGGCCTCCTCCTCGCGCGTTCGTTCCGCCAGCTCCGCCCTCTCCAATGCCTGCGCCGCAACGACTTTCCGCGAGCGGACACTTTCGCCGAGCGCCGCGCTCATCACCGCAGCGCCTATCCGGAAATAGACCCAGCCGATCGCTGCCGGTGGTTCGACGTCCGCTGCGGCGGGGAGCCAGATCGAGGTCAGGGCCGCGATACCCACTCCGGCCACCACCAGCGAGCGCCGCCCGTCGCCATGGGCGGTGAGGGTGTAGAGCGCGACGAACAGGGCCAGCCACCCGGGCCCGTCCGGAAAGTCGAGCGTGTAGTAGACCGCGCTGGTGAGCGCGGTGACGGCGAAGACCGCGACCGGCCGTTGCCGCCGCACGACCAGGACGGCGCCCGCGGCGATCAAGAGGAGGTAGCCGAGATATCCGAAATCCGACAGCGGGCGCAGCACCGACTCCGGCCGGGCGCTGTTGCGGACCACGGTGCCCTGGACCTGCATCACGGTGATGAATACCGCCAGCAGCAGATCCTGAGACCACACGGGCAGGCGGAGCGGTGTGACGCGGTCCGGCATGTGGCGATCATAGGAGTCCGCACCGGTCCGGCACATCGTGCCGATCGCGCGACACCGTACGTCGCGGTGCGCGGTCGGACATCGCTCGCCTACGCCGAACGGCGTAGGCGTCGTCGCTTCCGGGCCGATGCCGTCGACCGGGTCGTGGCGCGACGATCGTTGCGGCCGCAGCCGATTCCGAGTCCGTGGGATCCGCACGGCCGCCACTCCTCGCTCGACCGGAAGGATCCGCGATGCCCACGCTCGATATGTTCACCGCGCTCTCTGCTACTCACCTCTCCGTTACCGCCGCCGGGTACGAAGTCGGCGTCGGCCGGACCGTTCCCAGCATCGCGGCCGTCTTGGGCTTGATCAGTGTGGTCGCCGGGGGACTGGCGATCTCGTCCGGATCCCGGCGGGCCGGCACCGGCCGGTTCCGGGCCCTCACCGCGCTGGTGCTGGGAGCGGTCGGCGTGATCGTCGGCGGCATCCACGGTGCCGAGGCCGCCGGCGGTCTCGGCACCGGCAACGGGCTCGCCGGCGCGATCGCCGCGGTGGTGCTCGGACTGGGCGGCGTGATTCTGGGCGGCCTCGCGCTGGTGCGGGCCCGCCGGTTCGGATGACACGGCGGTTCCGGCGACACGGCGCCGCCGGGACCCCGAGATCGGGAATCCGGGTATTTCCCGATGGTCGGTTGTCGGGGTGACGTGCCAGGATCGAAGCATGTACCCGTCCATGCCCGCATTCGACGCGCGTTCGGGGTTCGACGGTCGCGTGGGGTTCGAACCTCGCGCCGGTGTGGACGGTCTCGGGCCGGACGGCCGGGGCGCCGATCCGGTCCTCGAGCAGCCGCGGTTGCTGCGGCGATCCGGTGGGCGGGTCGTCGGCGGCGTCGCGGGCGGTATCGCCGACCATCTCGGTGTCGACGTCTTCAAGGTGCGGATGGCGTTCGTCCTGCTGTCGGCCTTGATGGGGGCGGGGATCGTGGCCTACGGGCTGCTGTGGATCTTCACCTCCTCCGGTGCGGACGGACCGCCGCCCACGGCGTCCGAGCGGCGGCAAGCCGTCGGGCTGGTGCTGCTCGGGCTGGCGCTGTCGGTCTCGATGGCGTGGCTGTTCAACGGCACCGCGGCGCGGGTGGTGGCGCCGATCATCGTGGTCGCCGTCGGTGCGGCGCTGGTGTGGCGCGAATTCGATGCCGAGGGGCCGCGTTCCATTCTGGGTCTGCCCGCCCGGCCGACCGTGCTCACCTGGACGCGCATCCTGGCCGGGGCGACGCTCATCGTGGTCGGGCTGGGCGTGGTGGTGCTGGCCCGCATCAACCTGAGTTCGCTGGGTTCGGCACTGATCGCGGTCGCGGTCACCCTGATCGGCGTCGGCCTGCTGACGGTGCCGCTGTGGCTGCGCATGATGCGCGCTCTCAATGCCGAACGCTCGGCCCGCATCCGTAACGAGGAACGCGAGGAGATCGCCTCCCATCTGCACGATTCGGTACTGCAGACCCTGGCGTTGATCCAGCGGCAGGCCGACGACCCGCAGGAGGTCGCCCGGCTGGCCCGCAGCCAGGAGCGGGAACTGCGGAAGTGGTTGTTCGAGGATTCCATGCCCGCGCAGTCGAGCCTGGCCGCCGCCCTGCGCACGATCGCCGGTGAGGTGGAGGACCAGCACGGGGTCCAGGTCACTCCGGTGACCGTCGGCGACGTCTCGATGGATGTCGGCGACACCGGATTCGGCCTGCCGAAGGAACATTTCACCGCCCTGCTCGGCGCCACTCGCGAGGCGCTGGTCAACGCCGCCAAACATGCAGGTGTGCCGACCATCGACGTCTTCGCCGAGGTGGAACCGCATCAGGTCAGCATCTTCGTGCGCGATCGCGGCACCGGTTTCGATCCGGCCGCCGTTCCGGCGGACCGGCAGGGCCTGGCGAAATCCATTCACGCCCGGATCGAACGCCGCGGCGGCACCGTCGAGGTGCAGACCGCACCCGGCCGCGGCACCGAGGTGCGAATCATGATGCCCCGCAAGGATTCCGAAGGCCAGGGCGAAACCGGCGGGTTCGACGGCGCCGAGACCGAGATGCCCGCCTCCGGCGACGCGGACGGCGTCGGCGATGCGCAGGGCCGGCCGCAACAGGCCGAGACCGGGGGATCGCGAGGGGAGACCGCGGAGACTGGCCCCCGCCGGTCGCACTAGCGGACGCACCCGCGGAGTGGACAGAATTCGGACGGGCGGTGATGCCGCCGTCCTCGAGGCCGGTGCCGAGCACCCCGACCACCGATGTGGTACCGATGAGTTGGCGCCGCCGCGCCCGGCAGCGGGCCGGCTCGAGGTGAGGAGAACTGTGACGATCCGGGTTTTTCTGGTCGACGACCACGCCGTGTTCCGATCGGGGGTGCGGGCGGAGTTGAGCCGCGAAGCCGATATGGATGTCGTCGGGGAGGCGGGTACCGTCGCCGAGGCCGTGGCCGGGATCGACGCCGCGCGACCCGATGTGGTGCTGCTGGATGTGCACATGCCCGACGGCGGTGGTGTGGCGGTCCTGCAGGGCATCGACGATCGCCCGAACGGTTCGGCGTCGGGTAACGGCCCGGTATGCCTGGCGCTGAGCGTCTCCGACGCCGCCGAGGATGTGATCGCGGTGATCCGTGCGGGCGCGCGCGGCTACGTCACCAAGACCATCTCCGGTTCCGAACTGGCCGAAGGCATTCGGCGCGTCGCGGGCGGCGACGCGGTGTTCAGTCCGCGGCTGGCCGGTTTCGTACTGGACTCGTTCACCGGGCGCTCACCGGCTCCCGAACCCCCGCTGGACCCGGAACTGGATTCGCTGACCCCGCGTGAACTGGAGGTGCTGCGCCTGCTGGCCCGCGGCTACACCTATCGCGAAATCGCCGAAACCCTGTTCATCTCGGTGAAGACCGTGGAAACCCACGCCTCCAACGTGTTGCGAAAAACCCAGCAGTCCAATCGCAACGCGCTGACTCGCTGGGCACACCGCCGGCGCATCGACTGAGTCGCGCCTACATCGCGGCGACGAGCACCACGATCAGGATGAGCAGTCCGATCAGCAGGCCCACCGCGATCGCGAGCGGCGCCGCATTGGGCCCGAACTTCGTGAAGTCGATGTCGACGAGCTTGGATTTCCCCAATTTCGGTTGCTGCGCAACGGCACCGGCCGCGGCGACCCGCGGCGGACGGGGCAGCGGCGCGGAATGCGGACTGCGCAGTCCGGCCGCCGAATTGCGGGCGGCCCACGCCGGAATCGTGCCGTCGTCGGTGCGGATCGGGGCGCCGAGAATATAGGGCCCGGTGCCGGGACCGAATGCGGCGGTGAGGATTTCCTCGCGCGCCTCTGCCATGGTGGGGCGACGCTGCGGCGCCGGCTCCATCATGTGCAGCAGCACCTGGGTGAGTGGTCCGCTGCGAGTGGGCGGAATGATCTGCGCCATCGCCGCGCGCGTGACGATGACGTCGTTGTCGTCATCGAATCCGTACGGCGGATGTCCCTCGATCGCGGTGTACAGCGTTGCGCCGAGGGAGAATACGTCGCTGGCCGGGCCCGGCTGAGCACCGCGCGCCACCTCCGGTGGCAGATAGGACGGAGTGCCGGTGATCACGTCCTCCGGCTCGTCGAAAGCCTCACCGGCACTGGAGATACCGAAGTCGCTGAGTTTGGCCTTGCCCACGTCGGAGCCTCGATCGGCGACGAGGATGTTGCCCGGTTTGATATCGCGATGCACGATCCCGGCGGCATGGGCGGCGGCCAGCGCATCGGCCACCTGAGCACCGATCTGCGCGACCTCGATGGGGGAGAGGGTGTCGGCCAGCGCGAGCGCCTTGGCGACGCTGCGCGAGGGCAGATACTCCATCACCAGCCACGGTTCCCCCGCCTCGAGCACCACGTCGTAGACGGCGATGGCGTGCTCGTGCGAGAGCTTGGCCGCGACGCGGCCCTCGTGCACGATCCGGTTGCGCACCTCGGTCGCCTCGGCCTCGCTGAGTCCCGCGGTGGTGAGCACCTGTTTGATGGCGACCTCGCGGTTGAGCAGCCGGTCGGTGGCGAGCCATACCGCACCCATACCGCCGCCTCCGAGTTTGGACTGCAGGCGGTAACGGCCGGCGACGAGATAGTCGGGGCCGACGATGGGGCGGGCGCGTTCGGTCACGGCGCGAGGATAGCCGAAAACCAGGGCGACCGGCCTGCTTCGGACCGGGGTTGGCGGCGGTCACAGCCCGGCGGGCAGGCCGTCGGATGTCACTGACGGGTGGCGTGGACAACAGTCGCGACCGGTGACGGAACAGTCGCCGTGAGGCTGATGTGACACGTGGGCCGGTGCGGCTTGACGGAGACCGGTCGGAAGGTTCTACTGTCACCGGATCGAACGTATATTCGATTAAGATCGATAGCTGAATCAGTGCTGCACCTCTCGGCGATGCTTCCGAGCGCTGTCGCGGGAGGTGGGCTCCGGCGCGGCGGGCGAAGCGGAGGAGGAGCGGAATGTAGCCGATTCGGCGGTGCGGTGCATCGAGTGCGGTGGAGTCCATTCGGTGAGAGATAGGTGGTCGGCGAGATGGGTTCGGCTGGTGACGCGCGAGCCGTGCAGCTGGCGGAGCTGCGGCGGCGGATGGCCGCGGTTCCGGCCCGTGGGGTCGAGGTCGTGGAACGCCCGCCGACTGCCGCTGAACTGCGCAGAGAGCTGCTTCCCGTACCGCCCGCCCTGGCCGGGCTGCTGCCCGAGGGTGGGGTGCCGAAGGGGTCGGTGGTGGCCTACTCGGGTGCGGGGTCGCTGCTGACCGGCCTGCTGGCCGCGGTGACCGGTGGTGGCGGTTACGCCGCGGCGATCGGTTTGCCGCGGCTCGGGTTGCTCGCCGCCGCGGAGATGGGCGCCGATCTGGGCCGGCTGGCCGTGGTGACCGAGCCCGGCCCGGATCCGGTGGAGGTCGCCGCAGTGTTGCTGGATGGTTTGGATCTGGTGGTGGTCGGCCTGGCCGGTATGTCGGTGCCGCCCAGCCGAACTCGAATTCTCGCCGCCCGCGCCCGCAGCAAAGGGTCCACGCTCGTGGTGACCGGCGGCGCCTGGAGCGGTCCGATGCTGCGGATCGACACCCGGGTCGCGGGCTATTCGGGCCTGGGGCGTGGCCGCGGCCGGCTGCGGTCGGTGCGCCTGGACGTCTGCGTGCGCGGCCGGTCCGCACCGGAACGCACCGGCACCCTCGATCTGTGCCCGCGCGACGGCCGGGTCGAATGGCTTGTCCCGGAATCGGATTCGCCGCCGACGACACTGTCGGCAGTGGGTGCGTGATGAAACGCGGCAGGGGAGCGAGATGAAACGCCCCGGATTTCGCGTACTGGCAGTGTGGTGTCCGGACTGGCCGGCCGCCGCGGCCGCCGCCGTGGCCGATCTCTCACCGCTGCGCCCGGTGGTGGTACTGCACGCGAATCGGGTGGTGGCCTGTTCGGCGGTGGCTCGCGACGCGGGAGTGCGGCGCGGTCTGACCAGGCGCGAGGCACAGGCGCGATGCCCGGACCTTCATGTGGCGCAGGCTGATCCGGACCGCGACGCGCGTCTGTTCGAACCGGTGGCGACGGCCGTGGACGCGACGGTGCCGGGCGTGGAGGTCCTGCGGCCCGGCCTGCTGGTCCTCGCCGCCCGCGGCGCCGCCCGCTACTTCGGTTCCGAGGAGGAGGCCGCCGAACGCCTGGTCGATGCGGTCGCCGCACTCGGTGTGGAATGCCGCATCGGCATCGCCGACGAACTGTCGGCCGCGGTGATCGCCGCGCGCCGGGCGCAGATCGTCGCGCCCGGCGCCGCCGCGAATTTCCTGGCGCCACTGCCGGTGGGCGAGCTGGCCGTCGAACCGAGTCTGGCTCCGCCGGAACGCGGCGAACTGGTGGATCTGTTGCATCGCTTGGGCTTACGCCGGATCGGCGATTTCGCGGCCCTCACGCCCGCCGAGGTCGCCTCCCGTTTCGGCGCCGACGCGATCCGGGCGCACCGGTGCGCCCGCGCCGAACCGGAGCGCCCGCCCTCGGCGGCCCCGCCCGCCCCGGATCTGATGGTGGAGTACCGGTGCGATCCGCCGATCGAGCGGGTCGACGCCGCCGCCTTCGCCGGTCGCATGCTCGCCACCCGGCTGCACGAACGACTGGCGGCGGCCTCGGTGGCCTGCACCCGGCTCGCGGTCCACGCCGAAACCGGGGCCGGGGAAGCCCTGTCCAGAATCTGGCGCTGTGCCCAGCCGCTCACCCCGGAAACCACCGCGGATCGGGTGCGCTGGCAGCTGGACGGCTGGCTCACCCACCGCGCCGGGAACGCCGGGAAACGCGGGCGGACGGGTGATGCCGAAGCGCCGCCGTCCGCTCCGATCACCTTGCTGCGCCTGGAACCGGTCGAGGTGGTGGCGGCCGGTGCGCTGCAACTCGGGCTCTGGGGTGGGGTCGGCGAGGAGGATCAACGCGCCCGCCGTGCCCTGACCCGGGTGCAGGGTCTGCTGGGCGGTGAGGCGGTGCGGATCGGTGTCCTCAGCGGCGGTCGCGGACCCGTCGAACGTGTCACCCTGATCACCTTCGGTGAGGAATTGGTCCCCGCCGCCGACCCCGGCCTGCCGTGGCCGGGCCGGCTGCCGCAACCGGCCCCCGCGGTGGTGCTGGGCAACCGTCCCGAGGTCCGGCTGGAGTCCGGCGACGGCAGCCCGATCTGGCTCACCGATCGTGGCGAGTTCACCGCCGAACCGGCCGAACTGCATTGGGGCAAGAAGTCGTGGCTGGTCGCGGGCTGGGCCGGGCCCTGGCTGCTGGACGAACGCTGGTGGGCCACCGGCGATTCCGGCGCCGCCGTCCGCGTGCAGATCCTGCTCGACACCGAGGAGCGTGCCCTACTGCTGCTCGGCTACGAGCACATCTGGCACGTGGAGGGACTCTACGAGTAGCCCCGGCCCGGGCGCGGGCTATGGAACACCCCACACGCTGCGGCGACGGCGCCCACGGCGACGTACCCTGGCTGATCGTGGAGTCGAACGTCATCCGGGTGCCCCTGGCGGGGGTGCAGATCGCCTATCGGGATTCGGGCAGCGCGCCGACCACGCATCCGCTCTCGGAGATCCCGGTGGTGCTGGTGCACGGGATGGGTGGCGACGGCCACACCTGGGATCGCTTCGCCACCGCGCTGATCCGGTCCGGGCGCCGGGTGATCATCCCCGATCTGCGCGGACACGGCCGCAGCGAGCACACCGCCTCGTACCGGTTCGAGGACTTCGGCGCGGATCTGCTGAACCTCTGCGATCGACTGGAACTGACCACCGTCGATCTGGTCGGCCATTCGCTGGGCGGATACGCCTGCTCGTGGGTGGCCATCGAACGACCGGCACTGGTCCGGCGGCTGATACTCGAGGAGCAGCCGCTGCCGCTGCGCTCCGGTGACGAACAACTCACCCTCACCCGGCGGCTGCCGTCGGTGCCGGAACTGTGGCATGCCACCACCAGTCTGCTGCGCCACCCGCGCGCGGTCCTCGCCTTCGATCGGTCGATGACCACTCCGGCGCTCGAGCAGTTCCGTAAACCGCATCCGGAATGGTGGGAGGGGCTGGCGGATATCACCGCCTCCACGGTGATGTTGCGTGGCGGTCCCGGCGGCATGGTCGATCCGGAGAAGTTGGAGATCTTCCGCGCCAGCGTGCCGGACTGCCGGGTCGAGGCCTTCACCTGCGGGCACAGCATCCACCGCGACCGGTATCGGGAATTCGCTTCGGTGGTGCTGCCGTTCCTGGAGCACTGAACGTGGGGGCCGATTCCCGTTCCGCACCACCCACGTCGCAGGTGGCCGCGATCGAATTCGATGGGTTGCCGTGTTCGGCGGCCGCGGCCGATATTCCGCTGCCGGGCAGCGCGACCCGGGTGAGCGGCTGGCTGTGTATCGAACAACCTGGCGCCTGGGGTCGCGATGTGATCGGCGATGCGGTTCTCGGCGCCGAGCTCACCGCCGAACTGGCCGCACGGACCAAGGCCGCGCGAGTCCGTCCCACCCTCATCCGGCGTCCCGGTCGCGGCGAATTCACCGGTGTGCGAACGGTTCTGCTCGCCGCCTCCCGGCCGCAGGGTTCGTGGTGCGAACGTCTGACCGTCACCGATCTGGAACAGCTTCTCGATATCGACCTGCAGGTGCTCAACGGTCCCGCGCCGGGAATCGGTGAGCGCGTGACCGATCCGCCGACCCTGGTGTGCGCCCACGGCAAGCGCGATCAGTGTTGTGCCCGGCTGGGACGTCCGATCGCGGCCCGGCTGGCGGCCGAATATCCGGATCAGGTCTGGGAGTGCTCGCATACCGGTGGGCATCGGTTCGCACCCGCGATGGTGATCCTGCCCGAGGGACTGACCTACGGCCGGGTCGACGGCGAGGATGCGGTCCGCGCGGTCGCGGCTGTCGGGCGTAATGATCTGTCGTTGAATGGTTTTCGCGGGCGAAGCGGCCTTTCCCCGGTCGAGCAGGTGGCGGAGATCGCGGTGCGCGAACGGGTGCCGGCTGCCCTCGACCAGCTGACGGTGACGGCTGTCGAGCCGGACACCCCGATCACGGATCCGGCGACCTTCGCCGGCGCCGCCGAGGTGACCCACACCGGTGGCCGCCGGTGGCTGGTCACCACGCGGACCGTCGGCTATCCGCCCCGACAGGCGAGCTGCGGCGCGGCCCCGAAACCGGCGTCGGCGATCGTCGCGGACGAAATCCGCGAGACCACTTGATGGCGAGTGCCGTGCCTGCGGTCCGCTGCCGTGTTCACCAGTAGGTGCCAGGCACCAATCGCGCGGCGCGGCGCAACGTCGAGCGCGTGACCCGCCCCGCCGTCGACGATTTGCGTTGCGGTTTCGCCTGCAGCGCGGGCACTTCCGACTCCGGTTCGTCCTCGACCGGCAGCTCGCCCTTGGCGGCGGGGGAGTCCGGCAGCGCCCGGTAGTACCGGTGCATGACGCGATCCTTGATCCCCGGCGCGAACAGCGTCCCGTATTCGGCCAGGGTGCCCACGGGCACGTCGATGCGCCGCGGGCGCTCGCTCAGCGCGCGCACGATGGTGGCCGCCGCCCATTCGGGAGATTCCGACGGTCCCTGCTTACCGCTGGGCGCGATCATCGGCGTCCGCACCAGCGGCATGTGGATGGTCGTGAAAGTGATGTTGTCGGAGAGCATTTCGGCCGCGGTGACCTCCGCGAACTTGTCCAGGGCGGCCTTGCTGGCCAGATAGGCGGCGAACCGCGGGGTGGCGACCTGGACGCCCGCGCTCGAGATGTTCACGATGTGACCGGATTTGCGCTCCCGCATCTGCGGCAGCAGTGCCAGCGTCATCCGCACCGCGCCGAAGTAGTTGACCGCCATGGTCCGTTCGAAATCGTGTAGCCGGTCGGTGGATCGGTGCACGGCGCGCCGGATGGAGCGGCCGGCATTGTTGACCAGCATGTCGACGTGGCCGTGCGTGTCGAGAATCGACTTCACGGTCCGGTCCACCGAATCGGAATCGGTGACGTCGCATTGATAGGCGTAGGCCCGCCCGCCCGCGGCGGTGATCTCCTCGACCACGGCGTTCAGTTCCTCGTCGCGCCGCGCGAGCAGCAGCACCACGGCCCCCTTGGCGGCGACGGCCGTCGCCGCCGCCCGCCCGATCCCGGAGGAGGCGCCCGTGATGACGACATGTTTGCCGGTGAGATCCCGGCGTGCCCGCCGACGGGACAGATAGCCCTGTTCGGCCGCGTGGTTATCCGACATCGCTGCTCCCTTGCAGGTCGATTTCCCCCGAACTTACTCCAAAGTAAGTTCCGCTGCCAAGGGGGCCGGCGCACATCGCCGGGAGGAGCCGGGTAGGCCACGAGGACTACATCCACCCTCCGCCGGTCATCCCGCAGGGCGATGCCGGCCGGGTGCTCCCGCGGTCATGCTGGGTGTTCGGATATCTGTGCGGGAGGAGACGACGGTGGGTCTGTGGACAGCGTTGCGCCGGCGCTCGGCGGCCAGGGAAGAGAAGGCCGGGGCCGATGCCCGGGCGAAGGCGATCGCGGCGGGGGCATCCGAACGAGAAGCCGCTGCCGCCGCGGAAGAGGCGGTCCGGCGTGCGCGTCGGCGGCGTCGCGCCCTGTACGCCGGCGGATGAGCGGGCTCAGGCGGTGAGCCGGTCGTCCTCGCTGACGAACAGCGTCGCGACCACGCTGACCACCGCCGTCGCCACCAGATAACCGCAGGCGAGCCAGGGTGTTCTGCCGCCCACCGCGATCAGCGCCGTGACGATCATCGGGGTGATGCCCGAGGCGTAGATCCCCGAGAACTGATAGACGAACGAGAGTCCGGTGTAGCGCACCTCGGCCGGGTACAGCCCGGCGTACAACGTGCCCTGCGCACCGTAGAACAGGGCATGGGCGACACCGAACACCGCGATGATCGCGACGGTGAACACGACGATATTGCCGACCTCGAACAGTGCGAATACCGGATACACCAGCAGGCCGTACGCGGCGATACCGGCGATATAGACCCGGCGCGGCCCGAACCTGTCGGTCAGATTTCCGGATACCGGAATGAGGGCGGCCATCACGACCGCGGCAATGGTCACCGCGAGCAGTACCGGGACCTGTTCGAATCCGAGATGTCCGGTCGCGAAACTGATCGCGAAGACACCCCAGGTGTTGAACGCCGCGCCCTCACCCCACCGTGAAAGCAGGCCGAGGACGGTATTGCGCCGGGTGCGCGCATTCCGGAACAGTTCGACCACAGGCACTTTCGAGATCCGATTGAGCCGGTCGATTTCCCGGAACGCGGGGGTCTCGTCGATCTGGAGCCGCACCACCAGGCCGATGACCACCAGAACCACACTGGCGCCGAAGGCGATTCGCCAGCCGTAGTCGAGAAATGCCTGCTGGCTCAGGACTGTACGCAGCAGGGCGAAGACGCCGGTGCCGAGTGCGAGGCCGAGCGCCAAACCGATCTGCGGATAGCTGCCGAACCGGCCGACCTTCTTGCGGGGACTGTGTTCCACGGCCAGCAGTACCGCACCGGCCCATTCCCCGCCGAGTGCGAAACCCTGCAGAATGCGCAACGCCAGCAATAGGATCGGCGCCGCGATACC
The DNA here is from genome assembly GCF_003023875.1 of Nocardia sp. MDA0666. Taxonomy (NCBI): domain Bacteria; kingdom Bacillati; phylum Actinomycetota; class Actinomycetes; order Mycobacteriales; family Nocardiaceae; genus Nocardia; species Nocardia sp. MDA0666. Next base: position 192,023 of record NZ_PYHT01000010.1, on the reverse strand, counting down.
GATCGCGGCACTGGTCGGCAGGACACCCATCAGCGCGGTCGACCCGCCCATGAGCGCCATGGTCAGTGCGAGGGTGCGTTTGCGCCCGATGCGGTCACCGATATGGCCGAAAACCAATCCGCCGACCGGACGCATCACGAAACCGACCGCGAATGTCGCGAACGACAGCATGGTTCCGACGAACGCGCTCGTATCCGGGAAGAACAGTTTGTTGAAGACGATGCCCGCGGCGGTGGAATAGAGGAAGAAGTCGTACCACTCGACCGTGGTGCCGATCAGGCTCGCCGCCACCGCTGTTCGAGTCTCGGCGGCGCCGAGATGTTCCGGCCGCTCCTCGTGCTGCCCCCCGGCGCGCGTACTCGCCGGCGCGGACTCCAGTACAGACATGGGGTCCCTTTCCTTCCCGCCGTCGATTCGCGCAGTGACATTAGGGCGAGTCGATATCCGCGAAAAGGATTCGAATCAGTGCGATTCCAGCGACGTATATCGCGGCGGTCCGTTCCGGCCCGCGGCCGAGGGTGTTTCGCGCAGGGCCTCGGGGCCGCGGTGGCGGCCGGGCCGGTGATCGGCGGCGTGTTGCCGACCGCGGCGGGGCTGCCTTCCCGAACCCGGGGCTCGCGAGTTAGCATCGGTATCGAATGTACGTTCGAATCGACGAAGGTGTGAGCGGTATGGGCTGGGGAAACGGCCCGCCCACCTGGGCGGAAATGGAGCGGGTGCTCTCCGGTCTGCCCGGGCGCGGGGCCACTCCACCGGGTGACGGCGGGGACAGCCCGGCGTGGTCGCATACCCGCGGCGAATACCGGGCGGGTACGCGGCCGGAGGCGAGCGGTCCGCTGGTGCCGTATGCGGAATTGCACACGCATTCGGCCTACAGCTTTCTCGACGGCGCCTGCCAACCCGAGGAAATGGTGGAGGAGGCGGTGCGGCTGGGGCTCGAGGCCCTGGCGCTCACCGATCACAACGGCTTCTACGGTGTGGTGCGTTTCGCGGAGGCCGCCGCCGAATGGGGGCTGCCGACGGTGTTCGGCGCCGAATTGTCGCTGGGGGAAACCCGCGACGCGGCGACGATATTCGGTTCGGCGCCGATGGACGATTCCCAGCCGCGCACGGGGGAGCCGGATCCGTCCGGACCGCATCTGCTGGTGCTGGCGCGCGGGCAGGAGGGATATCGGCGGCTGTCGCGGGAGATGTCGGCGGCACATATGGTGGCCGGCGAGAAGGGAATTCTGCGGTACGACCTGGATCGGCTCGCCGCCGCCGCGGACGGGCACTGGCATATCCTCACCGGGTGCCGCAAAGGTCACGTGCGTCGGGCGCTGGAACGTGGTGATGCCGAGGCGGAGGCGGAGCTGCGCCGGTTGATGGATCTGTTCGGACGCGACCGGGTGAGCGTCGAACTCACCCACCATGGAGTGCCCGACGACGACGAACGCAATGCGCGGCTGATCGCCCTCGCCACGCGGCTGGACGTGCCGGTGATCGCCACGACCGCAGCGCATTTCGCCACCCCCGCCCAGGGGCGCCGGGCGATGGCGCTGGCGGCGATCCGGGCCCGGCGCAGTCTGGACGAGATCGACGGCTGGCTACCGCCGACCGGCGGCGGGCATCTGCGGTCGGGTGCGGAAATGGCCCGGCTCTTCGCCGAATGCCCACAGGCGGTGGCCGGGGCGGTCGATCTGGCCCGCGAATGCGCCTTCGATCTGCGCTTGATCGCCCCCGAATTGCCGCCGTTCGACGTGCCGCCCGAGCACGACGAGAATTCCTGGCTGCGAGAACTCACCCTCGCCGGGGCGCGCGAGCGATACGGCCCGCCGGAGGGAAATCCCAAGGCGTACCGGCAGATCGAACACGAACTACGGATCATCACCGAACTCAATTTCCCCGGCTATTTCCTGGTCGTGCACGACATCGTCCACTTCTGCAAGCGCAACGACATCCTGTGCCAGGGCCGGGGGTCGGCGGCCAATTCCGCGGTCTGCTACGCGATCGGCATCACCAATGTGGATCCGGTCGCCAACGATCTGCTGTTCGAACGCTTTCTGGCGCCCGAACGCGACGGTCCGCCCGATATCGATCTCGATATCGAATCCGATCGCCGGGAGGAGGCGATCCAGCACGTCTACCGCAAGTACGGTCGCGAATACGCCGCGCAGGTGGCCAATGTGATCACCTATCGCGGTAAGTCCGCGGTGCGCGATGCCGCCCGCGCGCTGGGGTTTTCGCCCGGGCAGCAGGACGCGTTCAGCAAACAGGTGAGCCGGTGGACCGGGGTGGCGTCCGAGACGCATACCGATATTCCGGATCGGGTCCTGGAACTGGCGGGCGAAATCGAGGGCCTGCCGCGGCATCTCGGCATTCATTCCGGTGGCATGGTGATCTGCGATCGGCCGATCGCCGACGTCTGCCCGGTGGAGTGGGCGCGCATGCCCGGCCGCAGCGTGCTGCAGTGGGACAAGGACGATTGTGCCGCAGCGGGTCTGGTGAAATTCGATCTGCTCGGCCTGGGCATGCTCTCGGCCCTGCACTACATGATCGATCTGGTGCGCGAGCACAAAGGTGAGGTCGTCGAATTGCATGCCCTCGATCTCACCGAATCCGCCGTCTACGAGATGCTCGCGCGCGCGGATTCGGTGGGAGTGTTCCAGGTCGAGTCGCGCGCCCAGATGGCGACGCTGCCGCGGCTGCGTCCGCGTGCTTTCTACGATCTCGTCGTGGAGGTCGCGCTGATCCGGCCCGGTCCTATTCAGGGCGGTTCCGTGCATCCCTATATCCGTCGGCGCAACGGCCGGGAGGAGGTCACGCTCGACCATCCGGCGCTCGAGAGTTCGCTGGCCCGCACCCTCGGAATTCCGCTGTTCCAGGAACAGCTCATGCAGATGGCGATCGATATCGCGGGGTTCACCCCCGCCGAGGCGGATCAGTTGCGCCGCGCGATGGGGTCGAAACGGTCACCGCAGCGCATGGAGCGGCTGCGCGGCCGTTTCTATCAGGGCATGCGCGATCTGCACGGAATCACCGGAGAGCTGGCCGATCGCATCTACGAGAAGATCTACGCCTTCGCGAATTTCGGTTTCCCGGAAAGTCATTCGCAGAGTTTCGCCGCGCTGGTGTTCTATTCGGCCTGGTTCAAACTGCATCATCCCGCCGCGTTCTGCGCGGGGCTGCTGAACGCGCAGCCGATGGGTTTCTACTCTCCGCAGTCGCTGGTGGCCGACGCCCGCCGGCACGAGGTGGTGGTGCACGGGCCGGATATCAATCACAGCCTGGCCGGAGCGACGCTCGAGCAGCACGGAACCCAGGTGCGGCTGGGCTTGTCCGCGGTCCGGCACATCGGTGACGACGTGGCCGAGAAGATCGTCGCGGCACGGTCCTCCGGTCCCTATCGATCGTTTCTGGATCTGACCGGGCGGGTCGAGTTGACCGTGCCGCAGGCCGAGGCCCTGGCTACCGCGGGTGCGCTCGGCAGTATCGAGTCCGCATCCGGACGCGGGCTCGACCGCCGGAAGGCGCTGTGGGCCGCCGGTGCGGCGGCGGGGGAGCGGGCGGATCGGCTGCCGGGGACCGGGGCGGTGACCGACGCACCGGCGCTGCCCGGGATGAGCGAACTGGAGATGGCGGCTGCCGATGTGTGGGCGACCGGTGTGTCGCCCGGCCGGTATCCCACCGAATTCCTGCGCCCGCGCCTGGACGAACTCGGCGTGGTCGCCGCGAACCGGCTGCTCGCCGTGCCCGACGGGTCGAAGGTGCTGATCGGCGGCGCGGTGACGCATCGGCAGCGACCGGCCACCGCGTCCGGAGTCACCTTCATCAACCTGGAGGACGAGACCGGCATGGTGAACGTGGTGTGCTCGGTGGGCCTGTGGCGCCGCTACCGCCGCATCGCCCAGGGTGCCCCCGCGCTGCTGATCCGGGGCCGGGTGCAGAACGCCGAGGGCGTGGTGAGCGTGGTGGCCGAACATCTGCAGCGCATGGACCTGCGGATGGCCTCGAAGTCGCGCGATTTCCGCTGAACCATCGCGGCTACGCTCGTCCCACCGGCCGAATATCCACACCGCCCGAATATCCCCACCGCCCGAAGATCGAGGAGCCGCACGTGCCGACCGTGGTCCGCGCGACCATCAAACCCAACAGCCGCAAGGGCCCACTCGTCGAAACCCTCGACGACGGCACCCTGCAGCTGTACGTGCGCGCCCCCGCGGTGGAGGGCAAGGCCAACAAGGCCGCGATCGAACTTCTCGCCGAGCACTACGGTGTGCCCAAGTCGGCCGTCCACCTCACCGCGGGCGCCACCTCCCGCTTCAAACGCTTCGCGATCGACCTATGAGGCGCCCGACGGTAGCTATACGGCTCCCGGGAACCCCAGCTGCCGCCATGCCTCGTACACCGCGACCGCCGCGGCATTGGACAGGTTCATCGACCGGCGGCCCGGCAGCATAGGGATGCGCAGTTGGTCGGTGATGTGCGGATCGGCCAGGACGTCGTCCGGAAGGCCGGTCGGTTCCGGACCGAACAGCAGGACGTCACCGGCACGGTAGGCGATGTCGGTGTTGTGCGTGGTGGCATGGGTGGTGAAGGCGAAGACGCGCTCGGGCCGCAGGGATTTCCATGCGGCAGAAAGATTTTCGTGCACGGTGACCACCGCGAGATCGTGGTAGTCCAATCCGGCGCGGCGGAGCTTCGGCTCCGACAGATCGAATCCGAGCGGCTCGATCAGATGCAGTTCGCACCCCGTGCCGGCCGCCAGACGGATCGCATTGCCCGTGTTCGGTGGGATACGCGGTTCGAAGAACACCAGCTTGAGCACACCGAGACGGTACCTGCCCGGATTACGCCGCTCCGTTCGGCGTCTGATCGCCGCCCCCGCTCCCGGTGGCGGCACGACCGGACATGCGAGAATCGCAGCCGTGACCGACGTGCCGACCACCCACCCGCAGCATTCCAGCCCGGCGAGCCGCTTCTTCCAGGTTCATCTGCCGATGCTGCTGGTCGTCGTGGTGCTGCTGGTCGCGGTGGTTTTCCTGGCGCAGGACCGGTGGCGGCGCGGTGCGTTCTTCATCGGCGGTGCGACGCTGCTCGCGGCCGTGTTCCGGTTGTGCCTGCCGTCGGCGCGGGTCGGGCTGCTGGCGGTGCGCAGCCGTCCGTTCGACATCGGCGCCTATACCGTGCTGGGCGGCGCGATCATCGTGCTGGCGGCCACCATCAGCAGCCTCGGCGTCGGCTGAACGCAGCGGACGGATCCAGCGGACGGATTCAGGATTCGCGGGCGTCCTGCGCGGCGCGCGCCAACTCCATCGTCTGCTCCAGCAATTTGCCGATGGCCTCGATCTCGGTGAGGAAACCGTCGTGGCCGTCGCGTGAATGCACGACTTCCAGACCTTTGCAGCCGGGCAGCAGATCGGCCAGTTCCTGCTGGGTCCGCAACGGATACAACCGATCCGAGTCCACGCCGCCGACCACGCACGGCACCGGGGTGGCGGCCAGCGCGGCCTCGATGCCGCCGCGTCCGCGGCCGACGTCGTGCCGGTTCATGGCCTCGGTCAGCAGCACGTAGGTGGCCGCGTCGAACCGTGCGACCAACTTGTCGGCCTGATGCTCCAGATAACTCTGCACCGCATAACGGCCACCGTCCCAAGGGTTTTCGTCGCCCTGAGCGGTGTTGGCGAACCGGTGGTCGAGTTCGAATTCGGTGCGGTAGGTCAGATGCGCGATCCGGCGCGCGATGCGCAGACCGGCCAGCGGCCGGCGGCCGGTGCCGTGGTAATCGCCGTCCTGCCAGTCCGGATCCGAGGTGATCGCGGCGATCTGGGTGGTCTGGGTACCGATCTGATCCGCGGTGGCGCGGGCGCCGACCGCCAGCACCAGGGCCGCGTCGACGCGATCTGGGTATCCGACCATCCACTCCAGCACCCGCATGCCGCCCATCGAACCGCCGACCACCGCGGCGATGCGGCTCAACCCGAGCAGGTCCAGCAGCGCCACTTCGGCGCTCACCTGGTCGCGGATCGAAATCTCCGGAAAGCGTGCCCCCCAGGGCTTTCCGTCCGGCGCGAGGGACGAGGGGCCGGTGCTGCCCTGGCAACCACCCAGAACATTGGTCGCGATCACGCACCAGCGGTCGGTGTCCAATGCCGCTCCGGGCCCGACCAGTCCGTCCCACCAGCCCGGCAGGGCGTGCAGTTCGTCGGGTTGCCCGCAGACGTGCGAATCACCGGTCAGTGCGTGTTCGACCAGCACCACGTTGTCGAGGCCGGGGGCCAGTTCACCCCAGCGCTGCACGGCCAGTTCGACACCGGGGACGACCGCGCCGTTCTCGAGGCGGACATCGCCGACCCCGATGATGCCCACCGTGCCGTCCGGCGGGGGTAGCAGTGTCGTTGCGCCCGGGCGTGACGTGCTCGATTCGATACTCACGGTCACCGTGCCGTCACCACGTCGAGCCGTGCCACGCGATCGATCCCCGTCACCCGCATCGGCCCGCGGACCTGCCGGAACGCGGCGCCGGCGGCCGCCGGGTCGGCGCACGGCGAGAGCGCGCGCGTGGTCGAGGCGGTACGGAGGGCTGGGGCACACACATCCCCGATGGTAGCGATACGGCTGCGCCGCTCCGCCGCCTCCACGGACTTGCCGGCGATGGGCACGGTGGACTCGCTCACTTGTTGCTCCTGACAGTCGCGCTTGCTCTCGGCTTTCGAGAGCCCGGTCAATCACCCGGAGCACCCCACCGCAACTGGAGGGTTGCCGGCCAGCGAGCCGGGGCTTGGCGCTGGCGCTCATGACCTGCCGTGGATGGTAACAATCGGGCACGACCGGGGCGAGGGTTGGGCTCGGCCGATTCGAGGCGCACGTTCGCGGCGTATGTCCGTTTCCCTATCGATCGCCATCGGGCGGGTGTGACGCGGGTAGCTCTCAATGGGACCGCCCCTGTCAGTGAGACCCAGCGCACCAGTACGCTTGTCTTGTTTAGCACCAGGCGTCTCGTGGACAACGCGGGGCGTATACGTTGTCTGTTGAACAGCTGGGGTCCGCTCACAAGCGTGCTCGCCTGGCCGTGCAATGGGAGCACACCTTCCTTAGGAGGACACGAAGATCCATGTCCAAGATCAAGGTTGAAGGGACCGTCGTCGAACTCGACGGCGACGAGATGACCCGGATCATCTGGCAGTTCATCAAGGACAAGCTGATCCATCCGTACCTCGATGTGAACCTCGAGTACTACGACCTCGGCATCGAAACCCGCGACAAGACCGATGACCAGGTCACCGTCGACGCGGCCAACGCCATCAAGAAGCACGGCGTGGGCGTCAAATGCGCCACCATCACCCCCGACGAGGCACGTGTCGAAGAATTCGGCCTCAAGAAGATGTGGCGTTCGCCGAACGGCACGATTCGTAACATTCTCGGCGGCACCATTTTCCGCGCGCCGATCATCATTTCCAATGTTCCGCGTCTGGTTCCCGGCTGGACCAAGCCGATCATCATCGGCCGTCACGCCTTCGGTGACCAGTACCGCGCCACCGATTTCAAGGTGCATCAGGCCGGCACCGTCACGATTCAGTTCACCCCGGAGGACGGCTCCGAGCCGATCGTCCACGAAGTGGTGAAGATGCCCGAGGACGGCGGCGTCGTCATGGGTATGTACAACTTCAAGAAGTCGATCGAGGACTTCGCGCGGGCGTCGCTGAACTACGGCCTGCAGCAGAACTACCCCGTCTACATGTCGACGAAGAACACCATCCTGAAGGCCTACGACGGCATGTTCAAGGACACCTTCCAGGAGATCTTCGAGACCGAGTTCAAGGACGAGTTCGCGGCCGCCGGACTGACCTACGAACACCGGCTGATCGACGATATGGTCGCCTCCGCGCTGAAGTGGGAAGGCGGCTACGTCTGGGCCTGCAAGAACTACGACGGCGACGTGCAGTCCGACACCGTGGCGCAGGGCTTCGGCTCGCTGGGCCTGATGACCTCGGTGCTCCTCACCCCGGACGGCCGCACCTGTGAGGCCGAGGCCGCGCACGGCACGGTGACCCGCCACTTCCGGCAGCACCAGCAGGGCAAGCCCACCTCCACGAACCCGATCGCCTCGATCTTCGCGTGGACGCGGGGTCTGGCGCATCGCGGCAAGCTGGACAACACCCCCGAGGTCATCGGCTTCGCGCAGACCCTCGAGGACGTCGTCATCAAGACCGTCGAGAGCGGCCAGATGACCAAGGATCTGGCGCTGCTGGTCGGCGGCAACCAGGGTTATCTGACCACCGAGGAGTTCCTCGGCGTGCTGGATGCGAACTTGGCGCGCGAACTGAGCTGAACGCTCACGACCGGCCGGAATCCGGCGCGGCCGGTAGACATATCCGGGCACCCGCCCCCACCGATCCCGGTGGCCGCGGGTGCCCGAATTGCTTTCCGCACCCGATCGCGTGAGTCGAATCACCCCGGCCGCCGGTATCGCCGCGGCGACCGCGCGTGTTGGCCACACCCATGGCCGACTCAGCTCCAGTGCGCACCGCACCACCCGTCGACTTCCCACCGGAGTCACCCGCGAGTGCCGCGTCGTCCCGTGCGGCGCTCGGCTCCGGGGCGGCGCCGCAGACTCGCACCGATTGGCACATTCCGGCGATGCTCGCGCTGGCGCTCGGCGGTTTCGGGATCGGCACCACCGAATTCGTCACCATGGGACTGCTGCCCGACATCGCCGCGGACCTGCACGTTTCGGAGCCCACCGGCGGACATGCCGTCTCGGCATACGCGCTGGGCGTGGTGGTCGGCGCGCCCGTGATCGCGGCGCTGTGCGCCCGTATGCCGCGCAAGCGCCTGCTGATCGCCTTGATGGTCGCGTTCACCATCGGAAATATCGCCTCGGTGCTGGCCCCAGCCTTTCCCGCTCTGGTGGCGGCCCGGTTCGTCGCAGGCCTGCCGCACGGCGCCTTTTTCGGCGTGGCCTCGCTCGCGGCCGCCTCGCTGGCTCCGGTGGGGCAGCGGGCCAAGGCCGTCGCCGCGGTGATGCTGGGCCTGAGCGCCGCCAATGTGGTGGGCGTTCCCGCCGCCACCTGGCTGGGGCAGGGCCTCGGCTGGCGCGACGCCTATGTGGTCGTGGCCGTCATCGGGCTCGCCACGGTCTTCGCGATCAGTCGCTTCGTACCCGATCTGCACGGGGTGCGGGTGACCGATCCCCGCACCGAGCTCACCGCCCTACGCCGTCCGCAGGTGCTGCTGACGCTGCTGGTCGGCGCGGTCGGCTTCGGCGGCATGTTCGCGGTCTACACCTACATCACCTCGACCCTCACCGACGTCGCCGGCCTGGGACAGGGCCTCGTACCGATCGTGCTGGCCCTGTTCGGCCTGGGCATGGTCGCGGGCAATATCGGTGGCGGCGTCCTCGCCGACCGCGGCGTGGACCGCTCGATCTTCGTCGCACTCGTCGCGATGGTCGTCATCCTCGCGGGTTTCGTTGCGGCAGCCCACAACCCGTTCACCGCCGCCACGGGCGCCTTCCTGGTCGGCGCCTCCGGAGCCGCACTGGCTCCCGGCCTGCAGACCCGCCTGATGGACGTCGCCCACGACGCCCAAACTCTCGCCGCCGCCCTCAACCACGCGGCGTTGAACATCGCCAACGCGGCGGGCGCGTGGCTGGGCGGGCTGGTGATCGCGGCGGGCCTCGGGTACACGGCACCGGCCGTCGTCGGTGCGGGGCTGGCTGTGGCCGGGGTGGTGCTGTTCACCATCACTGCGTGGTCGGCCCGCAGGATCCCGGCGCACCGCGAGGTTGCTGTGGGGCGCGGCTGAACATCGACTCCGGACCGCTCGCCTACGGATGGCCATCCGCACGCGACCGGGCCGGAAGTGTCATGTCGTCGATTCGTCGCAGCGCCTGACGATCCGCCTGTGCCCTACTCCTGGCAGTGAGAAGCTCCCCAGGCAGATCGCTACGATGACGGCGTGCCGCATACCGCTGACCGGACGGTGACACGACCGCTGCCGAAATCATGAGTGCCGCTGAGGTTTCCGCCGCCGAATTCGACACCGACTTCGGCGGCTTGCACCGAGCCACACCTCGGGCGGTCCATCGATTGCCGTCCGCCTTTCCATCCGCCCTGCTCGGTTCCGGCCGGCCGTTGACGCTGCGGGGCTCCGGGCATTCCTGCGCGGGGCAGACGGTCACCGGCGACGAGCTGCTGGTCACGTACGCGCCCGAGAGCGCGACCCGGGAGATCCGGGACCTCGGCGAGGGATTGTTCGAGGTCCCGGCGGGTGCGAGCTGGCACGGGCTGGAGCGATATCTGAACCGGCGCGGCCGGGCGTTCCCGGTTCTGCCGGACCATCTGCACATGTCGGTGGGTGGCACATTGTCGGTGGGCGGCGCAGGATCCGGGTCGATCAGGTCCGGATGGCAGATCGACCACGTGGAGCGCATTCAGCTGATCGACGGAACCGGCAGGCACCGTTGGTGTTCCCGTACCGATCACGAGGAGCTGTTCCGGTTCGCGCTCGGGGGACTGGGCACGGTCGGATTGATCGAGCGGGTGGTGTTGCGGACAGTCGAACACGAGCCTCGCCTACACGAGCATCGGACCGACCATGCAAGTCTCGGCGCCCTCGCCGAGCACACCATACAAGTGGCGGATCGCGGCGACGTGGACTTCTACTCGGGACTGGCTGGACGCGGCCGGATCCGATCGACCATCGTATGGCGAAGTGCAGGGCCGGCGCTGCCGTGCGAGGGCGAGGACTGCACCGTCGTCGCGCAATCGCCGGTGGGGCAGAACGATTCGCACGCAGCGTGGACGCCTCTCGTCGATCGAGCCCGGATGTGGGCGGACTACGTCGTACCGGTCGACCGCTGCGTGTCCATGGTCGAAACCGTTGCGGCACAGCTCGATCGAGCGCCGTTCGATAGTCCGGCCACACGGGTGTACATCCTCGTCATTCGACGGCGAGCCGATGCTGTCCCCTTCGCTTTCGCGCCCGTGCTGCCCGCTCCCGTCTCGGTCGGGGTCGGGCTGTATGCCACCGTCGAGCGTGACCCGGATGCGGTAGCCGATGTCCGGAAGGCATTTCGTGACCTACAGCGACGCTGTTGCGAATTGGGTGGCCGTCCATACCTGTACGGAGTCGCCGACCTCGATGACGCGAAGGCGGCCGGTCTCTACGGTGACGATCTGAATCGGCTGGCCGAACTGCGTTCCGCGTTGCGGCTCGAGCGCGTCAACGCGCAACTTCCGATCGTACTGGCGGCCGGACGGACGTGACTGCGGTCGATTCCGGGGTGGGCTACCATGTCGGTGTTCCGTAGACGTTCAATTTGTCGATGCCGTGCTCGGATGAGAAGCCCAGTCCGAGTGCCGTATACCGCCACGTCGCACCCCGTTCCTGCGCGGCGTGCGCCATCGCGTCGATCGCCCGCGTGGTGCCGTGGTGCCGTGCCGCCAGCGCGCGAGCCAGTGCTGTGATGTCGTCCGAGGGCCTCGTAATCAATGAGACTGTGTAGGAAGGGATTTCGCTGCCGCGTCGGCTGCAGCACACAAAGTAGTCGAAGTTGTGCAGGTCGGCCGCATCCACGCCACAGGCGGTGAACTCCGAGAGCGTCCGCCACGCGGGATCACCGAGATGGCGTACCAACTTCATTGGTACTGCGACGTTTCGGGTGCGCGCCCGGAGATATATTTTGTACGCTGGATCTCGGTCCACGCCGAGCTCGACGGCGAGCCCGGCATAGCGGAAAAGTTCGTCGTTCTCCCGTACGGGACTCAATCCCTCGAAGGCGGTCCACTCTCGGCTGACGGTCTCGATGACGTCGGTGCGCGCTCTCGGGCTGCAGTACACCTTGAGGCCGCCCAGGCGATCCGGTTCGGCGGGGTTATGCACAATTCCGAGCCACATGGCCGGGCGCGTTCCCGGCTCGATGGCCGCGGGGTCGGGATAGACGGTGCTGACGAAGGAGTGGAGAAGGTCGGCCATCGCCGGGTTGCCACCCGGCAGCCACATGACGAGCTCGGTGATCGTGGCCAGATATGCCTCGAGCCGAACGGCGAACTCCGGCTCCCACGTGGTGGTTTCCGTGATGTAGCGAAGCATCGGGGAGCACCGGCCCAACCCGCCCGTCACGCTCGCTTCGAATGGAAATCCTGAGCTGGTGATTCCGCTCGAACGCACCCCATCCGGGGTGCGCGCCTCCAATCGACCGCCACAGGCCCGAAGCAGCACCGAGCGAAGGGATTCCGGTGTACAGCCAGGCCCGATCTGCTCGGCGACATCGACCAGGAAGTCACCTGCCGATGTCGCCGTTGCGACTGTCATGTCTCTTGTGTGTCAGTGCTCGGCGGACGTGTAGAGGTCGTCGACGACGCGGAGACCACTGTGGTCGGTTGGACGACGGCGTGCGCCTGTAGCTCTCCCTGCTGGCTCGGATCACCTGCCCCGGCTGGTCGGAAGAATCCTCCGAACTTGCCGAATGCCCCGTTGTCGTAGTTCGGAAGGTCTTTCAGATCGACGTGCCGCATCTGGCCGTCGGTGATGATGTAGTAGTTGTCGGTGCCTTCGCGAACGATTACCGCACTGCGATCGGCCCATTGCACGACATCGCCGGTGTGCAGATTCGAAGGGTCCACCGGGGTCGCCTGCGCGTAGGCGCTGCCATACGCGGCGGCCGCATCGCTCCCGTTCGGATTGTTGAATGCCCTGTTGACGGCGTCGGCAACGACCGCCGGAACCTTCTGCGGCGTGCTGCCGTCCGGCAGTTTCATGTCGACCATGGAATTGCCGATATGCGGGGGCGTGCCGGAAGCCGGCGTGGCCGAGACGGCCGAGGCCGGATTGGTGTAGGCGGCCTGCTGTGCGGTGGCGCCCGTCGCCGCTTGCGCCGGATTAGCTTCTGGCAGAAGTGAATTCGCCTGTCTTCCGAGAGCGGAGGACAGGGGGTTCTGGCCGTACTGCGATGCGGGATCGTTCTGATTACCCCTCTGGTTCATGAATCCGCCCGCCCCGAAGTTCCCCATCGGATTCGGATTATTCATGTACCCAGCCAAGGGATTCATGGCTCCCATGGACGGGGTCGCGGACGCGGCGGTCGTGCCGGCCGAATTCTGACCGGTGGTCCCGCTGGCACCGTTGTTACCGGTGAGGGCGTTCTCTAGCTGGTCCCATGCCGTGGAATCGCTCGAGCCCGTGCCGCTGGTCGAATCGGTGCCGGTGCCGTCTCCGGTGCCTGTTCCGCTCGCTCCGTCGATGTTCCAGGGATCCGTGATATCGGTCGTATCGGTCTGGAATTGGCCGTCGGTGAGACCGCCGAAAATGCTGTCGCTGTAGTCCGTCTGGTCGGCCAGATCGGTGGTGCCGGAAGTGTCGGAGACGGGTGTGAATGGTGTCGCCGGCGCTGCCGGTGCCGCGGGGGCCGCCGGTGCGGCGGGCGCAGCCGGTGCGGCGGGTTCTTTCGGACCCGGCTTGTCGACATGGTCGGCGTCCTTCTGAAACTTGATCGCCGTATCGTCGTAGATCTTATTCCACTTGTCGACAGCAGTTTGGATGGCGCTGACGTAATACTTTTGCTCGGCCTCCGGAGTAAGGACGAAATCCGATGAGTTATCCTTCCGTTTGTAAACGACATCCGGATTGTCGTGTCCTGCGGTGTAGGTTATCTCGTTCCCGTTTTGCTTGGCGGTGCTGTTCGGGTCGCTGCTCGGGCTCAAATCCAACTGAAGGTCGTGGTTGAGGTCATCCACGACTTTCTGGAGATCTTTCGAACACGCCACCAGTTCCTTCTGAGTGTCCTTGGTGGTGAAATTCACATCCTTGTTCTTCGCGTCGAAATCATCTTCACGTTTTTTGAAAGTGTCGTGGAATTCACCGTACCTTTGGACGATGTTCGACCAACCCTGCGGTTTCTCGGCCTGATGGTGCTCCAGAATGGAACTGAAATCCGGCGCGTCTTTCGGGTCGCGAGAGCCGAGTGAGTCGAAACCTCTCTGCATCGTATCCTGGGTATCGACGATCAGGTCGTACAGCGACTCGCTTCTGCCTTTGGGAACCCATAGGAGCACTTCCACGAAGTGCTTCTTGCCGTCGCCGGGGAGAAACCCCCCTTCCGAGCCGTATTTCGGTTTGGCATCCGATTTGGTGTCGGTATACGCCTTTACAGCTGCGGGATCGTCACTTTTCAGTGCTTTGGCGAGCGCTGGGTAGTCCTTGTTTGCGTCCTCCCACCCGTCGTCATTGACGAGATCTTCTCGAGTGTTCTTGTCGAGCGCATTCCATACGAAGGTAAATTGGTCCGATGTGAGGCCGTCGAGTTTTTTTACGAAATCTTTCGCTTCATCGTCGGTGTAGTAATCGTTCCAGCCGGCGACCGTGTGGGCATCCTTGATCTTCTTGGCCAGATCAGAAGCCTGCTGCTGCTCCTCAGCGGTCATCGTCATCGGATACTCCTGTCTACGGCGGCAGCGTCGAGTCCCGGGCTCACTGGGAAGCTGGAATACTCGTCGGACGGTCTCGTAATTGCGCCGGGTCCGGTCGGAACCGAATCGACATAACCGCTACCCGTCGTTCGCATCATGTTCTCGAGTTGTGGATGTGCGGCAATCTGATCGTGTGCATACAGCACATCGCGAAGTACTTGGCGATCATCTCCGCCCGCAAGCAACAGCGATAACACTTCGTCGGCTCGCCGCTCGAGTGTCCGGCCACGTTCGATATCCGTGTCCGATGAGCTGCGCCGGACGCTGGTACCGACCGGAGATGCGACCGCCTGATGTGATGGAGCAATGGGTGCGAATACAGTCGTGGACGGTGCCACGCCGTACTGCTGAGCTGTGGGTGAGTGTTCTGGGGAGACGATCCGGGCCTCTTGCCCGGTACGCACTGATTTCAGCGCATCGCGCCGCCGAATTCGCCGTGCGGCGCTTTCGGGTGCGGTCCCGGTCACCGCCTGCCGGACCAGTTCGTCGGCAGCGTGAGCCAATCTCAGGCAGGTGGCTCGGATCTCGGAGTCCGGAATCGTGGTCGCGAGCTGTCGTGATGCCGGCGAACCGCCGACGTCCAGCCGGTCGGCCAGCCCTGCACCGGGGCGGGACAGGTCCACCGCGGTCTCATTCGCCATCACCCGGTCGGTGACGGCCACAGTGTCGCCCAGGGTGGCGCGCACATAGTCGTCCACCACTGCCGACGATGCGAGGGCACGCAGCTGTCCCCGTTTGTTGCCGGAGGCATGGCGAGCAAATTCGGTGAGGATAACGGCCGGATCGGGGCAACCTTCGAACATCGCCATGGCCGCGCGCCCCTCGGTGTTCAGAATCGAATCCCATTGCCACGGCACCAAAACCTCGGAGGGGACGAACAGCCCCGGCGGTAACCATCCACGTCCCTCGGTGGAGGTCAGCAGGACGACGACGCCCCTGGAGTTCCTCACCACACCAGTCGCCCACTCGACATCAGGCGCGGTGTCGCCCACTGCGTAGAGCACCGCGCTCAGCAATGTCCGCGCCAGTGTGAGGTCGTCCTCGTCGGTGTTACCTACCACCAGCGGCGTCAGCCCTTGCCGCCGCCCGCGAGCGGGAAACGCCGACACCTCGAATGGTCCGGCACGCAAAGGCATCGGTGGTCTGGGGGGCGGACCCGCGGGTACGGGACCCGCGGGTCCGGGCCCCGCCGGTGCTATCGGCGGTGCGGCGGCCGCAACCGGTTCGGCGGACAGCTCACCTCCCCCGTATCCGGTCGCGGACGGGTCAACTCCTATGGGCATGACGTGGCCCTCGGCGTGCCTGTGGCCGATGGGTGGCATCGAAGCATCGGTGTCGTGTTCCGGGCCGGGCGCCGGATGAGAAATGCCGACAGACGCACCGATATGCGGCTCGGAAGGCGCCACACCACCATCATGACCGAGCTCGGGTGTGGATGCCGCTGGGCTGGGATGAACGGTGTCAGTGAAAGGTGTGTGGTTGTCGTCCGGCAGGCGCTGCGGCGCAGCCCCCGGGATGTGCGGTGCCGCCCTGTCGGGCGCGTCTTTCGCGCTGCCGGGACCGTGCGTTACCGGGCTGGGCCCGCTGTGCGGGCCGGTGTTGGCGATCTGCTGCCCTCCGGAGAGTTCGCTGTTCTCCATCCGGTCTGCCGCGGCCCGTAGATCGCGTGCGGTCCGCTCGGCCGACGCCGCCTGTGCTTCAGCCTTGTCATGGCGATTCCGGTAGTAATCCTCCAGTGCACCATGCAGCGGATCTGCGATAGTGCCGTAACCGTTCGGGAACTCGTCGAGCCAATCCTTCGGAATCTCGCCCCACTTGCGCATGGCGGCGGCATACCTGTCGAGTTGCTCGGCGTACCTGCGCAGCTGATCAGGATCGAGATCCAGAAAGTTTGCCATAATCGGCCAATCCTCCCGTCAGCCGTCCCGGTCTCATTCTTCTCGGTTCCCAGTGGTGGGGGTCTTCGGTGTGTCGATCTCCGCCCGCCACTGCCGGGCCTTCTCAGCCAGCGGCACATGGTGACGGTCGACGTTCATGGCGATGTGGTACTGGCGGCGCGCGTCGGCGCTGCTCTCCCGCACAGCGGACACGATCTCGAAGGCGAGCTCGTCGTTGCCGAACCGGTCGCAGGTGCCCGGCGCCAGATACAGATCGGTCAACTCGCCGTACACGTTGACCTCGGGAATCACCATGCCGCTGGGTGAGGGGCGGCGTGCGACCATGCTGTCGGCGCGCTCACGCATTTCGGCGATACGGTGCTTCAGCTCCCGCCCCATCGCCATGGCCACGCGGACATCGGGGTGAAGTTCTCTCATCAAATCCTCACGCTGCTTCCGGCTGACAGTTCGGCATGCCGGCCCGTCGAACCCTCCCGATTCGCCGACCGGGCCACGCGCGGCCCGGCACCGACTGGTCGACGTTCAGTCTCTCAACTCGGGTCGCCGCCGCGCGGTGACGGGATTTCCCACTGTGGGGAAGTGTTGGCTTGCCGCCGCGCCAACCTCCCGATGCACCCGCCTCCGGCGTGGTTGAGTGATCCGAGCAGGCGGCAGCACTCGACCGGGAGGTCAGGATGGATCCGCAGGTACAGGGGAGCGGTGGTGATGCGCGGCGGCGGGCGGTGTTGTATGCCGCCGCGCGGACCGCGCTGACGACGATCGCGCTGGTGGCTCTGTATTTCGTCCTGCCCTTTCGCCATTTGAACGAGCTCGGTCCGATTCTGGGCTTGTGCGGTGGTTTGTTGCTGGTCGTCGTCCTCATCTACCGGCAGGCCACTCGTATCGTCGCGGCACCGTATCCCGGGCTGCGCGGGGCCGAGGCGCTGACCATGATCGCGGTGGCCTTCATACTCATGTTCGCCACCACGTACGTGCTGATGTCGGCGGCCGAGCCGGACAGTTTCTCGGCGCTGCTGACACGGATCGACGCGCTCTATTTCACGGTGACCGTGCTGGGGACGGTGGGTTTCGGCGATATCGCGGCGACCTCGCAGGCGGCGCGCGTCGTGGTGACGGTGCAGATTCTGGCCGATCTGGCGCTCATCGGCGCCGGGGTCCGGGTGCTGCTGGCCGCGATACAACGAGGACGTGCGGCGCGCGAGCCCGAGTGAGTTTCATGCACGTGTGTATGTAAGTGTAGGATTTCCGGATGGCCAGATCTGTCGTCGGCAAGCCGCCGCGTCGTACCCAGGAGCAGCGCAGCAGCGAGATGCGGGTGCGGTTGCTCGACGCGACCATCGATTGCCTGGTCGAATACGGCTATGCGGGCACCACGACGCCACGCGTCGCGGAGCGAGCCGGGGTCACCCGCGGCGCGCAGGTGCACCACTTCGGTTCCAAAACCGATCTGGTCGTGGCCGCCATTTCGCACCTGGCGCAGCGGCGCACCGAGGCCGCGATGAAGGAGCTGGGCCGGTTGCGCGCCGGCGACGATCCGATCGGCGCCACCCTGGACGCGATGTGGGAGCTGCACCAGGGGCCGCTGTTCGTCGCGGCCATGGAGCTGTGGGTGGCCGGCCGCACCGATCCGGTGCTGGCCGCGGAGGCCGAGAAGGTCGAACCGTTCGTCAACAACGCCGTCCTGATGGCGGTATCGCAGCTGGTCCCGGACGAGTTGCGGCGCAAGGAAGTCCGGGACTTCGCCTATACCGCGATGGATACCCTGCGCGGAATCCTGGTCTCCAACTTCGTATCTCCGGATCCGGAGCGTGCCCACCGCCGCTGGCAGCGCGCTTCCGCGCATCTGCGTCGTGCCGCCGAATCCGCACTCCCGGGTCTCGGAATCGGCGGCTGACGCCCGTACCGCCACGTCGGTGCGCCGGCGTCGGCACGCGAGCTGTATCGAGCTACAGATGCTCCTGTACGTAGCAACACAAACGCTCTAGCTGGGTATATCCCTCGACCCGACGGGTAAAACGCGCACCCTATTGCGTCTTTACATACAGCTCCGTATGTTTGTTTCCAGTTCGATCGGAACGGATCGACCACTGCCGCTCGACGGGGCGGCCGACTGGGAGAAGGGTGGTTCGATGACGAACAAGGTCTACGTCGTCGGCGTCGGAATGACGAAGTTCGAGAAACCGGGTCGGCGGCAGGTCGAGGAGGCCGACGGCACGACGCGCGCGTGGGACTACCCGGATATGGCCCGCGAATCCGGCACCAAGGCGCTGGCCGATGCCGGGATCGACTACCGGGAGGTGCAGCAGGCCTACGTCGGCTACGTCTACGGCGAGTCCACCTCCGGCCAGCGCGCGGTCTACGAACTGGGGATGACCGGTATACCGGTGATCAACGTGAACAACAACTGTTCCACCGGCTCCACCGCGCTCTACCTTGCGGCGCAGGCGATTCGGGGCGGGCTGGCCGACTGCACACTGGCGCTGGGCTTCGAGAAGATGCAGCCGGGTTCGCTCGGTTCCACCTGGGACGATCGCGAGCAGCCGATGGCCAAGCACATGATGGCGCTGGCCGAGATCTCCGAGGTGCTGTTCCCGCCGGCGCCGTGGATGTTCGGCGCGGCGGGCCGCGAACATATGAAGCAGTACGGCACCACCGCGGAGCATTTCGCGAAGATCGGGTACAAGAACCACAAGCATTCGGTGAACAACCCGTATTCGCAGTTCCAGGACGCGTATTCGCTCGACGACATCCTGGGCGCGCGGATGATCTACGACCCGCTCACCAAACTCCAGTGCTCGCCCACCTCGGACGGTTCGGGTGCGGTGGTCCTCGCCTCCGAGGATTTCGTCGACCGGCACGGCCTGGCCGGGCGCGCGGTGGAGATCGTGGGCCAGGCGATGACCACCGATTTCGCCTCCACCTTCGACGGCACCGCGAAGAACCTCATCGGCTACGACATGAATGTGCAAGCCGCGCAGCAGGTTTACCGGCAGTCGGGCCTCGGTCCGCAGGACTTCCAGGTGATCGAGCTGCACGACTGCTTCTCCGCCAACGAACTGCTGCTCTACGAGGCGCTGGGCCTGTGCGGCGAGGGCGAGGCCGGCAGCCTCATCGACGGCGATCAGACGACCTACGGCGGCAAATGGGTGGTCAACCCGTCGGGCGGCCTCATCTCCAAGGGCCATCCACTGGGGGCGACGGGTCTGGCTCAGTGCAGCGAACTCACCTGGCAGCTGCGCGGTGACGCCGACAAACGCCAGGTCGAGGGCGTCACCGCTGCGCTGCAGCACAACATCGGCCTCGGCGGAGCCGCGGTCGTCACCGCCTACCAGCGCGCCGAGCGCTGAAAGGAGTACGAACATGGGTCACATCGAAGCCACCAAGAACCTCAACGCCACCCCGGACGCGCTGTGGGCGGTCGTCTCGGATCCGCAGACCTGGGATAAATGGTTCACCATTCACGAGCGCTGGATGGAGGAGCCGCCGGCCACGCTGACCACGGGCTCGAAGCTGGTTGCCAAGATCATGATGCTCGGCATGGCGAACAAGATGGAATGGGTTGTCGAAGAGGTGAACTCGCCGAACAGCCTGGTCCTCAGCGGCGCCGGGATGGCCGGTGTGAAGGTGAAGTTCTCCTTCGACATCGCACCCGAGGGGGCAGGTAGCAAATTCTCGGTCTCCGGAGATTTCGAGGGTGCGCTCATCAAGGGCGCGCTGGGCAAGGCGGTCGAGAAGGACGGCGCCAAGCAGTTGGACACCACCCTCGAACAGCTCGACGCCCTGGCGACGGCCTGACGAGATGGCGACCGAAACAGGGCCCCGGCCCGTGGAATTCGACGATGCGGGCCTGAACGTCTGGTCCGACGAGGAGCGGTTCGAGGTCACCCGGGAGCGGATCGCCGAGTACGCCGCCGCCACCAACGACCCGATTCCGGCTCACCTGTCCGGCGATATCGCCTCACCCGTGTTCGCCATCGTCCCCGTCTTCGAGGCGATGATGATGCCGGTGATCGACGTCGTCCCGATGGACATCTTCGGCCGAGTCGTGCACGGCGAGCAGGACTTTCACTTCCACCGCCCGATCCGGCCCGGTGATCGGCTGGTCTCGCGGGCCAAGGCGATCGGCTACGAGGGCCGCGAGAACGGCACCACCATCACCATTCTCATCGAATGCCGGGACTCCGGCGGTGAGCTGGTCAACGAGCAGTATCTCACCGCCTTCTTCCGCAACATCGATGTCGGCAAGCAGGTCGGTGAGAGCGCGCCGTCGCACAAGTTCGATCCCGGTCTGGAGGCGCAGCCGCCGCTGGCCCGGGTCGCCGCGCACGTGGACGACGATCAGACCTACCGCTATGCTCCCGCCTCCGGCGATCCGGTGCCGCTGCACCTGGACGAGCAGGTGGCCAAGGATGCCGGACTGCCCGGCATCATCGCGCACGGTCTGTGCACCATGGCGATGTCGTCGTGGGCCGTTCTCACCGAGGTCGCCGGTTCCGATGTGCAGCGGTTGAAGCGGTTCGCGGTGCGCTTCTCGAAGATGGTGTTCCCCGGCGACGATCTGGAGACCCAGATCTGGAAGACCGGCTCGACCGGCTCCGACACCACCTACGCGTTCCGCACCGCACGCGGGACCGATCTCGTTCTGACCGACGGCCTGGCGGTCGTCGCCGACAACTCGTAGTCGAGGAGACTGTCATGGGTGTTTTGGATGGGCGGGTCGCCGTCATCACCGGCGCGGGCCGCGGCATCGGACGCGAACACGCACTGTTGTTCGCGCGGGAGGGCGCCTCGGTCGTGGTGAACGACCTGGGCGGCAGCAACGCCGGGGAGGGCGCCGACGCCGGACCGGCGCAGGAGGTGGTCGACGAGATCCGCGCCGCCGGCGGGAAGGCGGTGGCCAACACCGACAACGTCGCGCAGTGGGACGGTGCGAAAAACCTGGTGGACCAGGCGATTTCGGAATTCGGCACGCTGGACGTGGTGATCAACAACGCCGGCATCCTGCGCGACGGGTTCATCGCCGGCCTGGAGGAATCGCAGTGGGACGCCGTCATCGCGGTGCACCTGAAAGGCCACTTCAATGTGCTGCGCCACGCCTCGGCGTATTGGAAGGACCAGTCGAAGGCCGGTAAGCAGCCCAACGCCGCCGTCGTCAACACCGCCTCGGCCTCCGGCGTCACCCTGCCCAACGCCGGCCAGGCCAACTATGGCGCGGCCAAGGCCGGTATCGCCGCGTTGACGCTGGTCGCCGCCGAGGAATTGGAGCGGTACGGCGTGCGCGTCAACGCCATCGCCCCGATGGCACGCACGCGCCTGACCCTGGCCACACCCGGGATGGGGGCGATCTTCGCCGCCGAGGTGGGCGAGGGGGAATTCGATGCCTTCAGCCCGGCCAACATCTCGCCGCTGGTCGCCTACCTGGCCACCGACAAATGCCCGGTCACCGGCAAGGTCTTCGCCGTCCAGGGCGGCGCCATCTCCGAGCTCGGCGGCTGGCACGACGTGAAGACCATCGAAACCGACGGCCCCTGGCTGATCGACGACATCGCAGCCCGGCTGCCCTGACGCAGGAGGAGAACGACGATGTTCGAATGGTCCGAGACCGACGAGATGATCCGCGCGGCCGTGCGCGCCTTCATCGACAAGGAGATCCGGCCGCATCTGGACGCCCTCGACAGCGGTGCGATGCCGCCGTATCCGATCCTGCGAAAACTGTTCGGCGAGTTCGGCATCGACGTCATGGGCGCCGAGGCGATCGAGAAGATGCTCGCCAAGCAGCGTGCCGCCGAGGCCGCGCCGGACGAGGCCGGGCAGCGCGAGAAGAAGCCCAGGTCCGGTGGTGACCCGTTCGGCGAGCAGCAGTCGTTGATGGCGGTGCTGATCAGCGAATTATCCGGCGTCAGTATGGGTTTGGTCGCGGCGATGGGCGTCTCGATCGGCCTCGGCGCGGCCACCATCATGTCGCGGGGCACACTCGCGCAGAAGGAGCGCTGGCTCGCCGATATCGTGACCTTGAAGAAGGTGGCGGCCTGGGCCATCACGGAACCGGATTCGGGCTCGGATGCCTTCGGCGGCATGAAGACCTCGGTCAAACGCGACGGCGAGGACTACATCCTCAACGGCCAGAAGACCTTCATCACCAACGGTCCCTACGCCGATGTGGTGGTCGTCTACGCCAAACTCGACGAGGGCGACGGCACCGACAGGCGCGATCGCAAGGTGCTCACCTTCGTCCTCGACAAGGGGATGGAGGGTTTCACCCAGGGCAAACCGTTCAAGAAGATGGGTCTGCACTCCTCGCCCACCGGCGAATTGTTCTTCGACAACGTGCGATTGGGCCGGGACCGGTTGCTCGGCGAGACCGAGGAACACAAGGGCGGCGACGGACGCGAAAGCGCGCGAACGAGTTTCGTCGCCGAACGGGTGGGCGTGGGCTTCATGGCGCTGGGCATCATCAACGAATGTCACCGGCTCTGTGTGGAATACGCCAAGACTCGCACGCTGTGGGGTCAGGAGATCGGCCGCTTCCAGCTCGTGCAGCTCAAGCTCGCGAAGATGGAGATCGCCCGCATCAACGTGCAGAACATGGTCTTCAACACCCTCGAACGCGGCCGCGCGGGGAAACCGCCCACGCTGGCCGAGGCCTCGGCGATCAAACTCTATTGCTCGGAGACGGCCACCGAGGTCGCGATGGAGGCCGTGCAGCTGTTCGGCGGCAACGGTTACATGCAGGAATATCGCGTCGAACAGCTCGCCCGCGATGCCAAGTCGCTGATGATCTACGCCGGCAGCAACGAGATCCAGGTGACCCACATCGCGAAGGGCCTGCTGGGCCGGTGATCGCCACGTGATGGCGGCCGGCGGATCGGCGCCGAGGGGTTCGAACCGATCCGCCGGCCTTTCTCACACCGCCCGCAGACGCGTGCGGCTGGCATAGACGTGCTCGGCGATGAGGGTCGCGATGCGGTCGGGAGCCTCCAGCATCGGGACGTGACCCACGCCGTGCACCAGGATGCGGTCCGCCGTCTCGGGCAGTTCCCGCAGAAAACGCTTGGCGTACATGCGATTCGGGATGATCCGGTCGTATTCGCACATCAGCAGCCGCACCGGTGTCCGCACCGTGGACAGATCGTCGAGGACGGCCATCCGCAAACCGCTGGCGATCAGTGGGAGCATGGCCGCGCAGTGGGTTGCCGACATGATTGCCGCCTCCACCCCGCGCCGCGGCGCCGCGGCGACGTTCTTGCTCAGCAGCATGGCGGTGGCACGCCGGACCGGCGCGCTGAACCGGATCCACGCAGGTAGGCGCTTACCGATTTCGACGATCGGCAGCAGCGTCAGGAACTCCAGCCCCACCCGCAACTGCGCCAGCGACGGATTATGCCATCCGCCGGCGGGAGCGATGGCGGTGAGCGTGCGGGCCCGGCCGCGGCGGGCCAATTCGAAGCCGACCCAGCCGCCGAGCGAGTTGCCCGCGATATGGCAGGTGCGCCAGCCCAATTCGTCGAGCTGTTCCTCGACCCGGTCGGCGAGCAGATTCACGTCGATGTACCAGCCGCTGAGGTCGGGGCCGCCCCAATGCCCGGCGAAGGCCGGAGCGAACACCTCGCAAGTAGCGGACAATCGGGACGCGACGTCCTCCCAGCAGTGCGGCGACATGAGAAAACCGTGCAACAGCAGCAGGGGATCACCCGATCCGGTGTGCAGGGCTGTCATCGGCGCGAGGGAGGTGGCGGGTTGGGTGGTGCCGGACGTCATCGTCGTCACCCCTTCCGAATCGGCGGCGGCCTGCTCGGCGTGGCCGCGATGTCCGCGAGGACGGGTTGATTCCCGCATTGTACGGTCGATACGTGGCCAGCATCATCAGTTCCGTCAACGTCAATGGCATACGCGCAGCTACCGGCAAGACCGGGAAGGGGATGCTCGAATGGCTCGCAGTGACCGAGGCCGACATCATCTGCCTGCAGGAGACCCGGGCAACCGATGAGCAGACCCGCAAGGCGCTGGCCTCGGTCCTCGACGCCGGGTGGTTCCTCGCCCACGCCGAGCCAGGAGCCAAGGGCCGCGCCGGGGTGGGGATTCTGTCGCGCCGCGAGCCCACACGCGTGCGAATCGGCTTCGGCAGCACCGAATTCGACGGCGTCGGCCGCTACGTGGAGGCCGACTTCGACGAGGTGACCGTCGCGAGCGTCTACGTGCACACCGGTGAGGCCGACACGCCCATGCAGGACGAGAAATATCGTTTCCTCGGCGAACTGGGCGCGCATATGAAGGCGCAGACCCACGACTTCGTGATCTGCGGCGACTGGAACGTCGCGCACACCGAACTCGACATCAAGAACTGGAAGGGCAACGTCAAGAACTCCGGCTTCCTGCCGGGGGAGCGGGCCTGGATCGACGAGATGCTGGCCGCCGGCTATGTCGATGTGGTCCGCCAACTCCACCCGGGCGTGCCCGGCCCCTACAGCTGGTGGTCCTATCGCGGCCGCGCCTACGACAACGACGCCGGGTGGAGGATCGATTACCACCTCGCTCGCGGCGCGATCGCCGGCCGCGCGAAGCAGGCCGTCGTAGAGCGCGCGCCCGAGTACGCGCTGCGCTGGTCGGACCACGCTCCGGTCACCGTGCAATATCGCTGAATCCTGATCGACCGATCGCGGTGGGACCATTGTTTCCGCACCGCGACCCCGTCAGTGTGGACGGGACTTCCGCAAGTCCGGCAGCACCGATGAACAGGCACCGATGAACATGTCCGACAAGAGAATTCGCATCCTGATGGTTTTGGGTGGGCTGGTGATCGCGGCGATCGTGGCCGGGGTCCTGGGCCTGCGCGGCGGTTCCACCACGCACGACACCGCGAGTTCGGTGGCGGCGACCGTGCACTCCACCAAGGCCGCGCAGTCCACCACCGCATCCGCCAAGCCCGCGCCCGGCAACGGCGCCACACCCGCCGCGTCGGCGACCCGGGCGCCGGGCGTGCCCGATCGCGCCTACGCCACCCTGGTCGAAATCGACGCCGGACGCTGGCCCGGTTCGGCGAACGCGCCGGGCACCAAGGGCGGCGATCAGTGGATGAACCGCGCCGGAACCCTGCCGAAGACCGACTCGAGCGGTAAGGCGATCAGCTATCAGGAATGGGACGTCAACCCGAAGCAACGCGGCCAGACCCGCGACGCCGAACGCATCGTGACCGGCAGCGACGGGTCGGCCTACTACACCGGCGACCACTACCAGACCTTCACGAGGATGCGCTGATGGCCGAAACCATGTCGTTGTCGCAGTTCCTGGCCCCGGCCGCCGGCTCCGATGCGGCTGCGGCGCGGCAGAACGGCCGCGCCCACCGGGCCGCGACGGGGCCGGTCCTCGGCGCCCTCGACGTCGGCGCCGGACCGTTCAGCGGGGTGCGATTCCAGGTCCCGGACGGGTACATCGCCCGCGAGGTCCGGGGCACGAAGATGCGCACCACCGCGGGGGTTTTCGACGAATTCGCCGCCGCCCTGCAGTTTCCCTACTATTTCGGCGACAACCGCGACGCCTTCGACGAATGTCTGCGCGACCTGGACGAATTCGTCGGCGAAGCGCCGGGATACGTTGTCGTGATCCGTGATTCGAGCGCGCTGCTGGTCGACCAGCGCGAGGATCTGGAATGGTTCGCCGACGCGATGACCCAGGCGGCCGAATACTGGGCCGCGCACGGCACGGTCTTCCGGGTGGTGCTGCAACAGCATCCGGCGGTGCTGTCGCCGGTCGAGCTCACCATGGCCGACCCGGCGTAAGGCGCGTTCAGCGGAGCCGCTGGGCGAGATCCTCACCGAGCAGGACGAACACGTCGGTCGTCTCGTCGATGAGCTGTTCCCGGGTCATGTCGATATCGCCCTGCAACCAGCTGGTGAGCGTCTGCACCAGACCGCCCACCAGGTAGGTCGCTCGGAAACCGATCGCCGGGTCCGGAGTGGGGGTGCTCAGGGCGTAGAAGTCGATGCCGCGCGCGGCGACCAGATTCGCGAACGAGGCGATCGTCTGCAGGGTGCGTGAGCGTAGTTCCGGTGTGGAGGCGCTCACCGCCAGCGCAACCTGGGCCTTGCGCGGATCGTCGGTCAGCACGTGGATACCGGCCGCGACGGCGGCGTGCGCCATCGTGCGCGTATCGGAGCCCCCTGCCACCTCCTGCAGGGCCTGCACGATGGCGTGCGCCAGTTCCTCGGCGATGCCGTCGAACAGTGCGGTGAGAACGGCGTCGCGGCCGGTGAACTGTTCGTAGTAGTACCGCTCGTTCAGCCCGGCCTGGGCGCACAGCCCGGCGACCGTCAGCTTGTCCACGCCCTGGGTGCCGATGATCTCGAGTGCCGCGTCGAGCAGCGCGGCGCGCCGGCCCGCGCGCCGTTCGGCGGCCGAGATACCGCCATAGGTCCGCTGTGCCGTCACGGTCCGATTGTGGCACGGACGCGATTCTGGCATGGGCTCTTGCCAGAACGACGGTTTCTGGTGGATGCTATTGCCAGATTCAGTGCGAGGAGGGCGACGATGCCTGGTCCGGGATATTTCTCCGACGATTCGATGATCCGCCGGGTGATGCGCAAACGCGCGGTGGGACTGACCTACGGCCTGCGGGCGCTGGTGATCGGCGCGGTCCATCCGCTGCTGTTCGTCGGCACCGCCGAGAACACCGCCCACCGCGCCACCCCGTACACGCGGTTGGCACTTACCGGGCGACTGTTCGAGGCGGTGTTCCTCGGCGACAAGGACGAGGCCGACCGTGCGCTGGCGTTCACCCGCAAGCGGCACGTCCCCGTCGAAGGTGTGCTGCCCGAGGATGCGGGCCCGCATCATCCGGCGGGTTCGCACTACTCCGCGCTGGACCCGCATCTGATGTTCATGACCATGGCGTTCACCGCCGACTCCGCCGAGGTCATGCACGACGTGCTGGTGCGCAAGCTGACTGCGGGCGAGCGGGAGGACCTGTATCAGGACTACGTGCGCTGGGGTGAGCTGTTCGGCATGCCGCGTTCGGCCGCTCCCGCCGACTATCCGGCCTTCCGGCGGGTCTTCGATACCTACCTCGCCTCGGACGAGCTGTATCTGACCGAGGAAGCACGGCTGGTCGGCTCGTATCTGGCGGGCGCGCAGGTGCCGCATCCGCTGCCGCGCCCGTGGCAGCAGGCCAGCAGTGGGGCGCATCTGCTGGTCCAGGGCTCGCTGCCGCCGCGGATCCGGCGGATGTACGACATCCGGTGGGGCCGGCGCGAAGAGCTCGCCTATCGCGGGCTCGCGCAGGCCGTGCGCACCGCTCACGTGCGCCCGCCGCTCGCGCCGCCGGTCCTGCGCGACACCCTCTCCGGACCGAGCGCCCCGGTCTATCGCCTGATCACCCGGCGGGAAAAGAACCTGGTCGCCAGCGGTAGGTCCAGCATGCCGGGGGTGGATCCGCGGAGCTACGCCGAGCGGCACGCGGTCTGAGCGGCGCCGCCCCGCGCGTCCCCGCTCCCTCGGAAAAAACCGCTTGGGCGTGCATGGGAAGATCGATTCATGTCCAGTCCTGCCCCCAGCGAACGCAAGCAGCGGGTCCTCTCCGGCGTCCAGCCGACCAGCGACTCCTTCCACCTCGGCAACTACCTTGGTGCGCTGCAGTATTGGGTGCCGCTGCAGGACGACTACGAGGCGCTCTACTTCATTCCGGACATGCACGCCATCACGGTGTCGCAGGACCCCAAGCAGCTGCGCAGCCGCACCTTGCACAGTGTCGCGCAGCTGCTCGCGATAGGTATCGACCCCAAGCGGTCCACCCTGTTCGTCCAGAGTCAGGTGCCCGAGCACGCCGAGCTCACCTGGGTGCTGAGCTGCATCACCGGCTTCGGCGAGGCCAGCCGGATGACCCAGTTCAAGGACAAGTCGGCCAAACAGGGTTCCGACAACGCGACCGTCGGCCTGTTCACCTACCCGATCCTGATGGCTGCCGACATCCTGCTGTACCGCCCGCAGCTGGTCCCGGTCGGTGAGGACCAGCGCCAGCACCTGGAGCTGACCCGAAACCTGGCGCAGCGCTTCAACACTCGCTTCAAGAAGACCTTCGTGGTCCCCGAACCGCATATCGTCACCGGCACGGCGAAGATCTACGACCTGCAGGATCCGACCTCCAAGATGAGCAAGTCCGCCGCCAGCGACGCGGGCCTGATCAGTCTGCTCGACGATCCGAAGGTTTCGGCGAAGAAGATCCGCTCGGCCGTCACCGACACCGAACGGGAGATTCGCTACGACCCGGAGACCAAACCGGGCGTCAGCAACCTGCTGGTGATCCTGTCCTCGCTCACCGACACGCCCATCGTCACACTCGAAAAAGGCTTCGAGGGCAAGGGATATGGCGAGCTCAAAGCCGATGTGGCCGACGCCGTGGTGGAATTCGTGACACCGCTGCGGGCGAAAGTGCAAGAGTATCTGGACGATCAGGGCGAACTCGATCGCATTCTCGCCACCGGAGCCGAGCAGGCGCGCGAGATCGCCGGTAAGACCCTCGCGCAGGTGTACGACCGAGTGGGTTTCCTGCACCGCTGATCTGCGCCGCGCGAGGCCGTGTGTTGCGGTTGAACAGGTTCGGGAGGACAGGTGCTCGACAAGCTCGAGGCGCGGATCCAACGTGAGGTGCGAGCACGGCCGTGGCTGGACCACGCCGTCCGCGCCGGCGGCAGCTACCAGCGCCAGCGTGGCGACTACTTCGCGGCCGGCATCACGTATTTCACGGTGCTCTCGCTGTTTCCGTTGCTGATGGTCGCCTTCGCGGTCGCCGGATTCGTCCTCGCCCGCGATCCGCACCTGCTCGAGGAGCTGCGCGACAAGATCGTCGAGAACATTCCGGGGTCCTTCGGCGGCCAGGTCAACGATCTGATCGATCAGGCCATCAAGTCCCGGACCAGTGTGGGCCTCATCGGTCTGTTCATCGCCGCGTACAGCGGACTGGGCTGGATGGCCAACCTGCGCGCCGCCCTGACCGAGCAGTGGGAACAGCCCGCGCACGAAGGTAATTGGTTCAAGACCAAATTGTCGGACCTGATGGCGCTGGCGGGGCTCGGCGTCGCGATGGTGGTGTCGCTGGGCCTGTCGGCCTTGTCGTCGAGTGGGCTGGCGCTGCAACTGCTGGAAAGCGTCGGGCTCGACAAGGCGCCCGGTGTCTCATGGCTGTTGCGATTGCTGACGCTGGTCCTCGCGGTGCTCGCGTCCTGGGCGGTCTTCGTCTGGATCATCGCCCGGCTGCCGCGCCAGCCGGTGACCTTCCGCAGTGCCGTGCGCGCGGCGTTCATCGCCGCGATCGCCTTCGAGATCTGGAAGCAGGTGGCCTCCTTCTACCTGCAGAAGGTCCTCACCAGCCCCGCGGGCGTCGCCTTCGGCTCGATCATCGGCCTCATGGTCTTCGCCTACATCACCGCCCGCATCATCCTGTTCGCCACCGCCTGGGCCGCCACCGCGCGGGAGAACGAGGTGGAGGCCGAGATCCCGGCGCCGGGACCGGCGGTGATCGAGCCGCGGATGCACGCGGGCATGACGGCGTCCACGGGCCTGGCTCTGTTCGGGGTGGGCGCGGCGCTGGGGTCGATGGTCGGTATCGCGCGCCGGAAGCGGTGAGGCGCGCGGCTCGAAAGTTATTGTCCGGCCGACGGTCTCAGCGGCGAACCGTCCGCATCGGGAGCGAAGTCCGGCTCGGGCTCCTCGGGATCGGGGAACCGCTCGGCGTAGCGGCCGACGATGTTCGCCCCCGCTTCGTCGTCGCCGACCGTCTCGTGCACGGTCGCCGCGATCTGCTCGCGCATCCGCACCTGGGCGCGCCGCAGGGTGCGCATCAGCTCGGCGGACAGCGCGGCGGGATCGATGCCACGCACGGAATCGGCGAAGCGGATATCGGTGGGGATTCCGTCGCCGTCGACCGTCACCGCGATGCCGTCGCGTGAGGTTTCGGTGACGCTCAGACTCGCCATCCGGTCGTGCAGCTCCCGGTATTGCCCGGCCTTGTGTTCGAGGTCGTCGGCCCAGGCCGTCAGCTGATCGGCGGCGCCGTCCGGGTCGTTCGGATCCACAGGGACCATCCTGACACAACGGACAGGTTTGCCGGGCGCGGGAACCGGCAACCGATCCGATGCGTCGGAATACAGGACGCGACAAGTCCGATTGAGGGGAACCAGTGGATTCATCCGGCTACGATCAGCTGCGCGCGCGAACCGACGCCCTGCAGATACAGGTCGATTCGATGCTCGAGAACTACGAGCATCAACTGCGCGATATCGCCACGGCCCGAGACACTTTGGCCGCCGCGACCGCCGAAGGGTGGTCCTCGGACAATCTGATCCGCGTCACCAGCAATTCGGCGGGCATCCCGATCCAGGTATGGGTCGACCCCGCCGCGTTCAAACGCACCACTCCGGAGAAGCTCGGTGACGCCATCACCGAGGCCGCGCAAGCCGCTGCCCGCGCGGCGAAGTCGGAGGTCGGTGCGGCGATGGCCCCGATCCTCGCCGACGAGAAGCGTTTCCACATCACGAATCCGCTCGGTGAGGGTCTGGACCTGCAGCGCGTCGTGGACGGCATCCTGCCGCCGCCGCCGCCGACCGCCGAGCCGGAACCGGCCGCGGATCCACCGCGTGCCGCGGACGACGACGAGGACAACGGGCCGCACTGGAAGGGATGGTGAGCCGGATATGACCAGCGGCAACGAGTTTCGCATCGAGCTCGACGAATTCCGGCGGCACGCACCGCGTCTGGGCCAACTCGGCAAGCAGCTCGAGGAGGACCTGAAAAATCTCGCGGTCGACCTGGGTGAGGTCACCGGCAAATGGGGAGACGACATCTTCGGCTCCGCGTTCGCACAGAACTATCTGCCGAAAGCCGAACAGGCGCTGCAGGACATCGCGAAGGCCGCGCTGATGTTCGCACATCTGGAGGAGTCGTCCGGCGCTGCCGCCGACACGCTCGAGGCCGCCGACGAGGGACTGGCCGGGGTGCTGAACACGGTGCGCGACGCCATCGAGAAGAACGGCCTCAACGGGGGGAAGGCGTAAGCGATGGGCATCGAGATCCCCGACTATCTGAAGCCGGTCGCCTCCCTCGTCGCCTGCGACTGGCCCAAGGCCGACGAAACCGCCCTGCTGCGGATGGCCGACCACTGGGAACATATGGGCGATACGCTGTCGCAGATCCGTGCGGAAGGCGACGCCGTCACCACCGCGATCCTCGCCCGCATCGACGGCCGGACCCACGAATCCATCCAGCAGTTCTGGCGTACCGCCGGTGACGACCTGGATGGTCTGGTCACCTTCTGCAAGGCGATCGCCATCGCCTGCCGGGTGATGTCCGTGCTGATTCTCGCGGTGAAGCTCTACATCATCGCGATGCTGGTCGAATTGGCGATCAACCTGGCGATCGCCGCTGCCGCGGCGGTCGAGACGCTGGGCGCGAGTATGGCCGAGGCGGCCGCGGCCGAGGTCGCGACCCGTGTGGTGATCCAGCAGGCGCTGAAGCAACTACTGACGCGCATCATCAAGGAAACCGCCATCGAGGGCTTCAAGGGGTTCATGAAGGGGGCCGGTAAGGAGCTGGCTTGGGAGGCGGGGGAGAACGCGCTCGGCCTGCGCGACGGCTTCAGCCTCGACGACATCGGGAAAGCCGGTCTGCACAACGGCATTTCGAGTGCGGCGAGCGGTGCGCTCGGCGGCGCTCTGCGCACGGTCGGGGTGGACGAGCACAACAAGTCCCCCGACGGGCGCAACCCGCACACCCATGAGCCCGAGAGCCCCGGCGCGCCGAAGACCAAGGAGCGCAAGAAGTTCGAAGGCAAGGTCGGTGACTTCGGCGAGAAGGTCGCCGGCGAGGTCGTCGAGGGTCCGCAGGACGACAAGAAGCGCTTGAAGACCGACGCGACGCAACTGGCGAAGCACTGGTTGGGCCACGACTCCGAGAGCAGCGATGTCGAGCCGCCACAGCCGGCAGTGGCGGGCGCTGTCGCGAACGGCTCCGGATTCAGTCTCGATCTTGACGGTGACACCTTCTACCGGGAGGAGAACGGGGGCCGGTTGCGCCTCGACTGACGCCGAAACGGCCTATTGCGAGCGCCCGCGCATCGGAGCAGGCTGAGATGCACCGGTGGCGCCGCCGGGCGCTGCCCCGAGCAGAGAGGGGGTGGGTCGTGTTCGCACGGTCTACCACGATTCAGGCGCAACCCTCCGCTATCGATGCCGGAATTGCGCATATGCGGGACGAGGTCATGCCGGTGCTGGCCGAGACGCCCGGCTGTAGCGGGTTGTCTCTGCTGGTCGATCGCACCTTCGGTCGCTGCATCTCCACCACCGGCTGGGAATCCGAGGCCGCGATGCACGACAGCGAGGGCGCCTTCATGGCCGCGCGCGACCGGGCAGTGACGGTCTTCGGCGGCACCGCCGCGCAGGTCGCGGAATGGGAGATCGCCGTATTGCACCGGGACCACCGCTCGATGCCGGGGGCCTGCGTGCGCGCCACCTGGATCAAGACCGACCCGAGCCGGCTCGACATGTCGACCGACGCCTACCGCAACTACATCCTGCCGGGGATGGAACAGCTCGACGGCTTCTGCAGCGCGAGCCTGCTGATCAACCGCGCATCCGGCCGTGCCGTGTCCTGCGGCGTCTTCGACAGTGCCGAGGCCATGCAGCGCAACCGCGAACAGTCCGCGGCGCTGCGGGTCGACGCGGCCCGTCAGGTCGGTGTCGAGGCGATCGACGTGCGCGAGTTCGAACTGGCACTGGCCCATCTGCGGGTGCCGGAACTCGTGTGAGGGCGGCGTGGAGCGGTGCCGTAGCTACTTCGGCGCCGCCAGCTGCTCCAGCTTCGCGGCGAGCCACCGTCCGTCCACGAACTGCATCGTCAGCAGAACCGAGACCTGACTGCTCCGTTCGGTCGATGACGTGTTGTTGGTGAGGGCCTGGGTGATGATCGCGGCGACCTCGGCGCGATCGGCGTCGGAGGTCTTCACGAAACACTGAGCGTCGGACACGTGGGATCGCGCCTGCGACTGGGTGACGACATCTCGCAAGGTAGGCATGGTCGACTGCATCTGGGTCTTCAGATCACCGGTGGTGGCATCGAGAACCGCCGTCTGATAGGCCGCGAATTTGTCGTAGTCGTACGTGGAGACGGTGCGGCCGAAGGCACAGGCGGCGTCGCGGGCGGCGTCGGCCGAATGCTGGGCGTCGTCGGTGGACCTGTTGTGGTACAGGACGAATGCGCCGGCCCCGCCCGTGCCGAGGACCACCAGGACGGCCACGATCGCGGCGACGATCCACCCCCAGCGGCGACCGGAGCCGGAGGCCGGTGCCGCGTGCGCCGCGCTTCCGGCCGAGGCGTACTGAGCGGCCGCCGCGAGTTCGCCGCAACTGCCGAACCGCTCCTGCGGGTTCTTCGCCGTGGCCCGCGCGATCACCGCATCGAAAGCCGCTGGTAGCCAAGGGTTCTGCTGACTCGCAGAGGGAAGCGGAAGGTTGAGGTGGGCATGGACGAGCTGAGCGGGTGAGGCGCCGGGATACGGCGGCGTTCCGGTCAGCATGTGGTACAGGGTGCAGCCGAGGGCATAGACATCCACCCGGTGGTCGACCGGCACACCGGGGTCGAGCTGTTCGGGCGCGGCGTACCGGAGGCTGGCGTGCACCTCGCCGGACCGCGTCAACTCGTTCGTATGATCCAGGATCTTCGCTATGCCGAAGTCGGCGAGGAAAACCTGACTCGAATCACCCTGTGCGAGCAGGATGTTGGCGGGTTTCACATCGCGATGAAGCACCCCGGCGCGGTGCGCGAAGTCCAGGGCCTTCGCCGCTTCGGTGACGATCGCGACCGCGTGTTCCGGATGCATGGGACCGTTGCGCAGCACCGCCGCGACGTCGGTGCCCTCGATGTACTGCATGGCCATCCACAGCCGATCGCCCTCCTGGCCCCGGGCGTAGACGGTCACGATGTTCGGATGTGACAGGCGCGCAATGGTATCGGCTTCACGCAGGAACCGATGGCGGGCGTCCTCGTCACCCGCGAAGGCGGGATTGAGCACCTTCAGGGCCGTGTAGCGCGGCAGATCGCGATCGTATGCCAGATACACCTCGCCCATACCGCCCGCACCGAGCAGTCGCTCGATCCGGTAGCCGGCAAAGACCTGACCGTGCACCAGTGTCTGAGCCACCGGCTGTACCTCCCACCCTGAAATTCGCCCCGACCATACCGGACACATCGACGCCCCGGACGGCGGCCGTCGTGGACCCGAGCCGTGCGCGCCCGGGTGCGCCGTCCGGGATGCGGGTCGAAAGGCGCCGGTCGGTGCAAAGCTTCCTGGGGTTATGCGGAGATCGAATGAAATTCCGCGGTGGACGCGTCGTGGTGGTTCGCGTGATGGTGTGCTGGCGGCGTCGAATCGGAACCTGTTGGGAGGCAGGCATGTCGGAGTACGGGTCCACCTTGCCGCGACGGCAGCTCGGAAGGTATCTGCGCAACGGCCGCGAGGAATGCGGGCTGACATTGCATCAGGCGGCGGCGCTGATTCAGCGCAGCGCGAGCACCCTGCAACGCATCGAGCACGGCATGGTCGCGCAACTGCGGGAGGTGGATATCGAGGCCCTGTGCAAGATCTACGGCTTCGAAGGGGACGCCGTGCTCGCGATGAAAGCTCTTGCGAGCCAGGGTAAAGAACTGAGCTGGTGGTGTGAATACGGAGATCTGCTGCCGATGAACTTCGACTTCTATGTCGGCTTGGAGGCATCCGCGCAACGGCTGACGACCTACGAACCCGAACTCGTGCCTGGCCTGTTGCAGACTCCGGCCTACGCCAGCGCGCTCTTTCATGCTGGGCACCCGAACGATACGGCAGACGAGCATGCTCGGAGAGTGCAGTTGCGGATGCGACGACAGATGCGCATCACGCGCAAACATCTTCCGGCCACGTTCGACGTCGTCCTGCGAGAGTCCGTCCTGCGTTGCGTGGTCGGCGGCCCCAAGGTCATGGCGGCGCAGCTGAAACATCTGGCGGACATGGGGACACGTCCCAATGTGAATGTGCACATTCTTCCGTTCGCCGCAGGATTCCCGTTGGGAGAGCCGATCGGGCCGTTTGTGATCCTGGACTTCGGTTCGGACTGCGACGGACGACCAGCGGAACCATCGGTCGTGTACACCGAATGTTTCACGGGGGGGTTGTATCTTGAGAAACCGGGCACCGTTCAGCGCTACTATGGAGCATACGAGGATCTCCGACGGAGTGTGCTGGATGCTGTCGCCAGCCGGTCCTTGCTACGTCAGATAGCGAAGGAGTACGTGTCGTAATGGACGATCTAGCGGCCGCACGGTGGTTCAAGAGTTCACACAGCGGTGCCTCCGAGAACTGCGTCGAAGTAGCGTTCCTGGCCGACAGTCTTGTGGGCGTGCGAGATTCGAAGCATTCTGCCGGTCCCGCCTTGATCTTTACTGGCGGGGAGTGGTCGGCGTTCACCGCGTCCGCCGCCCGGGGTGACCTCGACTTCTGATTGCGCCGGGCCGCGATGGGGTCTGGCGCCGCCCTCAGCCTGGTCGGGCGGTGAACTCCGCTGCGCTCTGATAGAACCGCGAAATCTCGGTAAGCAGTTGTGCGGAACTGGCTTTCATCGCCTGCACGGTCATTCCGCCCACGTGGGGGCTGATCGTGGTGTGCGGATTCGATGCCAGCGGCGACGTGAATTGTGTTCCCTCCGAGGCGAATACATCGACAGCCACATGGCCGAGTCCACAATCCGGATCGCGCAGTGCCGCATCGAGAGTGCCTTCCGGAACCACTTGCGCCCGTGAGGTATTGACCAGTATCGAACCGGGTTTCATCCACCGCAGTTCCCGCGCGCCGATGAGCCCGGCGGTCGCTGCGGTGGCCGGCACATGCACGGAGACGATGTCACAGCCGGTCATGAGCTCGCGCAGCGTAGCGGTCCATCGCCAAGGCCAGTGCGCCGCATCCCGCGCGGTGAAACGCGGCGAGCCGTGGACCCAGACCTCGGCTCCGAACGGCGCGAGTCGTTTCGCGACTTCCCGTGCGATCGAACCACTTCCGATGAGGCCGACGCGGGAATCGGCCAGGCTCCTGGTTGGCATACCGTCGATCGCCGCCCTCCAGTCACCGGCGCGCAGTGCGGCATCGCGCCTGCTGATTCCGCGGAGAGCGTCGAGCATGAGACCGATCGTCAGCTCGGCGACCGCGCCGGCATTGGCGCCCGGCGTGGACAGCACCGTGACGCCTCGTTCGGCGGCAGCGTCCAGGTCGAAGCTGTCCACACCCGAGGCGGCCTTGGCGACCAGGCGCAGCGGTTGATCGTGCGTCCTCGCGGTCAGTCGCTCGAAGACGCCGCAGGTCAGGGGGATGGCGGCGCGGCATTTCAGGGCGTCGTAACCGCCGTGGCGGTCGAACGCCGTCACGATGTCGTCCGCACGGAAACCGTCGAGGTCGATCGAGTCCCACCGGCGGGAGATCTCCGAACGCAGCTTCGGATCCGCTACTCGCCGCAGGTTGACCGTCGGGGTGAGTCCGAGTGCCGCGAAGGCCTCGAGTTCCGGGATCGCCAGCTCACCCGGCGCGGGATCGACGACGAGGATGCGAGGCCGTGCGGGCCGGGGCCTCGGCTCGGCGGGTATCACCGCGTCACGCTCGCGAAGTCTTCTCGACGGGCCGTCTACCGCCGCGACCGGCCCATGCGCGACCACCCGAACAAGCCCAGCGCGATGGCCAAGCCCAGTGCGCCGATGATGCCGATCGTCCGCAGGTTCGAGTTGCCGTGGGTTGTTGTCTGCGCGGCGGCGGTCGGGGTGTCGTGGGCAGGCGGGGAGGCCAGGGCGACGTTGGTGTTCGAGTCCTCGCCGGTGTTCCGGTCGGGGAGGGAGCCGATGTTCGCGCCGGCGGGGAGGGCGAAGGCGTAGTCCAGGAGGCGGGCGGCTTGCTCCGGCGGGCGGATGGGCAGGACATCGGCCTTGAGCAGGGTGACGACGAGGCGGTGGCCGCCCCGTTCGGCGGCGGTCACGAATGTCTGCCGCGCGTCGTCGGTGTAGCCGGTCTTGCCGCCCAGGTCACCGTCGTAGTCGTAGAGCAGGTGGTTGTCGTTGGCGATCGGGAAGCCGGGGTGGTCCTTGTCGTCTGGGATCGCGGGGTTCGCGGGATAGCCCGGAAAGTCGTACTGCTCGGTGTGGATGATCGAGGCGAAGGTGGGGTTCTGCATGTCGTGGCGGAAGATCGTCGCCAGATCGTAGGCCGAGGTGCTCATCCCGGGGCCGTCCAGACCGGAGGGGGTGGCGGCCCGAGTGTCCATGGCCCGCAACTGTTTCGCCATCGCGTTCATCTTCGCGACGGTGGCTTCGTCGCCGCCCAACTGGGTGGCGATGGCGTGGGCGGCGTCGTTGCCGGAACACATCAGCAGCGCGTGGAACAGCTGGTCGTTGGTGTAGCGGCCACCGGGACCGATGCCGACGCGGGTGCCGTCGGCATTCGCGTCGTCCTGCGTGCCGATCACGACCTGGTTCGGGTCCAGTGCGGGGAGCGCGACGGCGGCCAGCAGCGTCTTGATCGTCGATGCGGGCCGGTAGCGGCCGTGCGGATCCTTGGCGGCCAGCACCTTGCCGGTGTCGAGGTCGGCCACCAGCCACGCGGTCGCCGAGATGTCGGCGGGCAGCGGTGGTGCTCCCGCCGGAACCACCACTCCGCAGCGCCCGAGTTTGTCGCCGCCGATCGGATCCGACGGCACCGGCAGCGGCGACGGCGTCGTACTGCCGGGCGCCGGCACCTCCGAGGTGTCGATCGGCGGCGGCGGAGCCGTCTTGTTCGGGCAGGAATCCGTATTCGGCGTGGTGAACGGCGTAGGGGGCGGCGCGGGGGCCGCGTCTGCCACGTCGAGCCCGGTGACCGTGGTGGCGCCCAGCAGCCCGGCAGTCAAAACGGCGGCCGCCAGCGCGCGGGGTCGGCGGAAGCGGACGGTGCGGGACATGCGGGTGTTCATCGATATGCAGCTTATGCGGCGTGGCGCGATGGTGCCGCGAACACTCGGGGCCGGAGTATTGACAGAGACCATGAAATGATAGTTACTATCAAAATATAGACACAACCAACTGAATGGA
Source organism: Nocardia sp. MDA0666 (assembly GCF_003023875.1). Taxonomy (NCBI): domain Bacteria; kingdom Bacillati; phylum Actinomycetota; class Actinomycetes; order Mycobacteriales; family Nocardiaceae; genus Nocardia; species Nocardia sp. MDA0666. The sequence goes on along the minus strand of NZ_PYHT01000010.1, from coordinate 153,559 downwards.
CATGTCATGAACTTGCGGAGATCATCGGAATCGCCCGCACTCGCCGAGACCGCGGAGCGAGAGAACGCGACCGGCAGCCCGGAAGCGACCGGCGGGCCGTCGGCAGCGAACCGCGAAGCGCACACTGCCGACGCGCCAGGCACCGGACGGGCGCGCTGGCTCGCCCTCGGTGCACTCGCGCTCGCGATGCTCACCATCGGGCTCGACACCACCGTGCTGGTCGTCGCGCTGCCTACCATGGCCATCGACTTGCACGCGAATACCGCTGCGCTGCAATGGTTCACCACCGCCTACACGCTCGCGCTGGCCGCCGTGATGCTGCCGGCGGGTGCGCTCGGTGACCGCTACGGCCGCAAGAAGTTCCTGCTGGCTGCGCTGGTCGTCTTCGGCGGGGCGTCGCTGTGGTGTGCGCTGGCGACCTCGGCGGGGATGTTGATCGCCGCCCGCGCGGTTTTGGGCATCGCGGCGGCCGCGATGATGCCGCTGTCGATGTCGGTACTGCCCAGCCTGTTCCCGGAGCAGGCCGAACGTCAACGCGCGCTGACGATCTGGGTCAGCTCCACCGCACTGGGTCTGCCGCTCGGCCCGATCGTGGGCGGCTGGCTGCTGAACCATTTCTGGTGGGGATCGGTGTTCTTGATCAACGTTCCCCTGGTCGTGGTCGGACTGATCGCGGTCGCGCTCCTGGTCCCGGAGACCCGCAGCGATACGGCCTTCCGCATCGATCTGCCGGGTGTGCTGCTCTCGGCCGCGGGCATGCTGGGATTCACCTACGGATTCATCCGCTTCGGCGAACAAGGGTGGGGCGACGGCGCGGCCTGGGCGGCGGTGGTCGCCGGTGCGGTGTTGCTGGGCGGCTTCGTCTGGTGGCAGCGGCGGATCGCGCATCCGCTGGTCGATATCGCGCTGTTCAGCAACCGTGGCTTCCGTTGGGGCACCGCGTATTCCGTATTCGTGAACTTCGCGATGTTCGGGATGTTCTTCACCGTGCCGCAGTACTTCCAGGCGGTGCTCGGCGTCGATTCGCTCGGCAGCGGGCTGCGGTTGCTGCCGCTGATCGGCGGGCTCGTGGTCGGCACGCGCGCGGTCGACAAACTGCTGCCGAAACTCGGCGCGCGGATCGTGCTCAGCGGCGGCTTCCTGATCCTCGGCGCCGGTCTCGCCATGGGCGCCATGACCCAGGTGAGCAGCGGCTACGGCTACACCGCCGCCTGGACCACGATCCTGGGCTTCGCGATGGGCCTGGTCATGCCGGCCGCGATGGGGATGGCGATGGGTCAGCTGGGCGCCGAGCGCGCCGGCTCGGGATCGGCGCTGCTACAGGCGCTGCGCCAGGCCGGCGGCACCATCGGCGTCGCGGTGCTGGGCACCGTGCTCGCCACGCAGTATCGCTCCGACCTGGGCTCGTACAACCACGAGCCGATCTCGGACGGCGTGAACGCGGGTGTGGCGGTGGCTCGGGCCACCGGCGACGGTGACATGCTCGCCCACGTGCAGTCGGCCTTCGTCTCCGGGATGGGCGCGATGCTGTGGCTGTGTGCCGGGGTGTGCGCGGTGGCGGCGCTGCTCGCGGTGATCCGGACCCGAAGCGGGGAGCCGGACCCGCACGCCGGCGCCGATGCGGGAGAATCGGTGCATGTCGGCTGAGTCGAACGCACCCGCTCGGGCCCATTCCGGGGCGACCACGTCGCCCCGGATGGGTCTGCGCGAACGCAAGAAGCAGCGCACCCGCCGCACCATCCGCGCCGAAGCGATGAAACTGTTTCAGCGACAGGGGTATTCGGCGACCACGATCGAGCAGATCGCCGAGGCCGCCGATATCTCGCCGAGCACGTTCTTCCGCTATTTCCCGTCCAAAGAGCAGGTGGTGCTGGCCGACGACGTCGATCCGATCATGATCGACGCGCTCGAATCCCAGCCGCTGGAGCTGTCGCCGCTGGCCGCCTTCCGCCAGGCGATGCGCGACACCTTCGACAATCTGGACCCGCAGGACTGGCAGTTCGAACAGGACCGGATGAGGCTGATCTACAACGAGCCCGAGCTGCGCAGCGTGATCATGCAGGAGACCGAGCGCAACGTGGATCTGGTCTCCGCGCTGCTCGCACGCCGAGTCGGCCGCGATCCGGGCGACTTCGAGGTCCGCGCCTTTTCCGGGGCGATGATCGGGGCGATGATGACCGCGTTCGGCCGGGAGGGGCTCGATCTGGACAAGATCGACCGGATCGTGGAATTCATGGAGGCGGGCATGCCGCTGGCACCGGCGACTCCCTCGGAATCCGACGACTGACGGCAGCCCACACTCAGGACGCGGCCAGTTCGGCGGCCGCGCTGTCGTCGGTCATGGTGGCGAAGAAGCCGCCGATCACGTCCTCGATCTCGGAAATCGACTCCGCGCAATACAGAATCGGCTGGTAGTGCGTGATGTCGTAGGTCGCGGTGCCCATGTCGTGAATGTTCAGCGGACGCAGCCGGGCGTGCCGGAACTCTTCGATCTCACCGAACGAGGACAGCAAACCCGCACCGTAGCAACGCACTTCACCCTTTTCGCGCACCACGCCGAATTCCATGGAGAACCAGAACACGTCGGCCAGGAATTTCAGCGCCGCCTCGGTCTCCAGCCGGGCCACCGCGGCGCCCACTTCGGCATAGATCGCGGCGAACCGCGGCGAGGCCAATTGATTTGCGTGCCCGATGATTTCGTGAATCGAATCGGGCTCCGGCGTGTACAGCGGTGCGGAATGATGGCGAATGTACTGGGTGGAGTGGAAAATTCGATCGGCGAACGAGCCGAAGAATTCGCGCAACGGCACCAGTCCCGCCGCCGGTACATAACGAAAACCGGTGAGCGGCACCAATTTCGCGGTTACCTCGTCCAACTGTGGAATGTGATCGGTGGGCAGGCCCAGCCGCCGGGCACCGTCGAGCACCTCCGCCGACGCGTACGTCCGATGCTTGCGGGTCAACTCCGCCGACACGATGCGCCACACCTGCTGCTCCTCCTCGGTGTAGTCGATGCGCGGCAGCGACTCGCCCTCCCGATACGCCAAGGCCAGCGCGGCGATGGCGTTGCGCCGCGCCCGATACTCCGGATCGTGCACACCCGGATGCTCGGCACTCAAATGCACCGTGACATCGCCGTCGCTACCCTTGGTAACCGGCGAATACAACTGAGCTTCGGTGAACATGCCTCCAGGCAAGCACCCCGACCTCGATCCGACAACAAACCCCCAGCAAACTGAGCAAATTGCCTAGTTGCAGCCGGTCCTATGGACTCCGCGCCGAGAGGCTCGATCGTCAGTCGATACGCCCTCTCGGCACGACCCGGACATGTGGCTGACGCGTAACCGAGACGAAAAAGCCGCCCGCATCGAAAGATGCGGGCGGCCTTCGTTTTTCGGACTCTGCGAGTCTGCTACCTCACGGGCGGGCGAACAGGAGGGCGCGCTTGACCTCCTGGATGGCCTTGGTGACCTCGATGCCGCGGGGGCAGGCGTCGGTGCAGTTGAAGGTGGTGCGGCAGCGCCAGACGCCTTCGACGTCGTTGAGGATGTCGAGACGCTCGCGGGCGCCCTCGTCGCGGCTGTCGAAGATGAAGCGGTGGGCGTTCACGATCGCGGCCGGGCCGAAGTAGCTGCCGTCGCTCCAGTACACGGGGCAGGAGGTGGTGCAGCAGGCACACAGGATGCACTTGGTGGTGTCATCGAAGCGGTGCCGGTCGGTCTGGGACTGGATGCGCTCGCGGGTCGGCGCGTTACCCGAGGTGATCAGGTACGGCTTCACCGCGCGGAACGCGTCGAAGAACGGCTCCATGTTCACCACGAGATCCTTCTCCACGGGCAGGCCGCGGATCGGCTCGACGGTGACGGTGAGCTCCTTGCCGTTCTTGGGCAGCATATCGCGCATCAGTACCTTGCACGCCAGCCGGTTCACACCGTTGATGCGCATGGCGTCCGAACCACAGACACCGTGCGCGCAGGAGCGCCGGAAGGTGAGCGTGCCGTCCAGGTAGGACTTGATGTAGATGAGCACGTTCAAGAAGCGGTCGGTCGGCAGGACCGGCACCTGGAACGAATCCCAGTGCGCGCCCTTGTCGTCCTCCGGGTTGAACCGGGCGACCTTGACCGTCACCATGGTCGACCCGTCGGGCACGGGGGCCGGCTTCTGCCCGGCCGGGGCTTCGGCTACAGCAGTCATCAGTACTTACGCTCCATCGGCTCGTAACGGGTCTGCACGACCGGCTTGAAGTCGAGCTGGATGTCGGCGATCAGCTCCGCCGGCTTACCGGGCTCGACCTGCTTGTACGCCATGGTGTGGCGCATGAAGTTGACGTCGTCGCGGTCGGGGTAGTCCTCGCGGGCGTGGCCGCCGCGCGATTCCTTGCGGTTGAGCGCGCCCACGACGGTGACCTCGGCCAGCTCCAGCAGGAAGCCGAGTTCGACGGCCTCGAGCAGGTCGCTGTTGTAGCGCTTGCCCTTGTCCTGCACGGTGATGTGCTGGTAACGCTCCTTGAGCGCGTGGATGTCGGTCAGCGCCGTCTTGAGGGTCTCCTCGGTGCGGAACACCGCGGCGTTGGCGTCCATGGTGACCTGCAGGTCGGTGCGGATGTCGGCGACCCGCTCGTTGCCGTGGTCGCTCAGCAGCAGCGCCAGCCAGTCCTGCACCATCTGCGCCGGGTTCTCCGGCAGCTCGACGAATTCGGTGCGGGCGGCGTACTCGGCGGCGGCGATGCCCGAGCGTCGGCCGAACACGTTGATGTCCAGCAGCGAGTTGGTGCCCAGGCGGTTCGAGCCGTGCACCGACACGCAGGCGCACTCGCCGGCCGCGTACAGGCCGGGGACCACGTCGGTGTTGTTGCGCAGCACCTCACCGCGGATGCGGGTCGGGATACCGCCCATCACGTAGTGACAGGTCGGCATGACCGGCACCGGCTCCTTCACCGGGTCCACACCCAGGTAGGTGCGGGAGAACTCGGTGATGTCGGGCAGCTTCTCCTCGAGCACGTCCTCGCCGAGGTGGGTCACGTCGATGAAGACGTAGTCCTTGTTCGGGCCGCCACCGCGACCCTCGAGGACCTCCTTGACCATCGACCGGGCCACGATGTCGCGGGGCGCGAGGTCCTTGATGGTGGGGGCGTAGCGCTCCATGAAGCGCTCACCGGAGGCGTTGCGCAGGATGCCGCCCTCACCGCGGACGGCCTCGGAGATCAGGATGCCCAGGCCGGCCAGGCCCGTCGGATGGAACTGGTGGAACTCCATGTCCTCCAGCGGCAGTCCCTTGCGGAACACGATCGCCATACCGTCACCGGTCAGCGTGTGCGCGTTGGAGGTGGTCTTGTACATGCGGCCGGAACCGCCGGTGGCGAAGATGATCGCCTTGGCGTGGAAGACGTGGATCTCACCGGTGGCCAGCTCGTAGGCGACCACACCGGTGGCGACCGAACCGCGGTCGGTCTCGGTCATCACCAGGTCGAGCACGTAGAACTCGTTGTAGAACTCCACGTCGTGCTTGACGCAGTTCTGGTAGAGCGTCTGCAGGATCATGTGGCCGGTGCGGTCGGCGGCGTAGCAGGCGCGGCGTACGGGCGCCTTGCCGTGGTCGCGGGTGTGACCGCCGAAGCGACGCTGGTCGATCTTGCCTTCGGGCGTCCGGTTGAACGGCAGGCCCATCTTCTCCAGGTCCAGCACCGCGTCGATGGCCTCCTTGGCCATGATCTCCGCGGCGTCCTGGTCGACCAGGTAGTCACCACCCTTGACGGTGTCGAAGGTGTGCCATTCCCAGTTGTCTTCTTCGACGTTGGCCAGCGCGGCGCACATACCGCCCTGAGCCGCGCCGGTGTGGCTGCGGGTCGGGTACAGCTTGGTCAGCACGGCGGTGCGAGCCCGGGGGCCGGCCTCGATCGCCGCGCGCATCCCCGCGCCACCGGCACCGACGATGACCACGTCGTAGCGGTGTTCCTGAACCGGACGGGATTCACTCATCGCGGAGGCGTTCCTAACTGATGTTGGGGTCGAAGGTGAAGATGACGTAGGTGCCCACGCCCATGATCAGGATCATGGCGACGGCCAGCAGGGTCTTCAGCCAGAAGCGGGTGGAGTCCTTGCGGGAGTAGTCGTCGATGACCGTGCGCAGGCCGTTGCCACCGTGCAGCTGCGCCAGCCACAGCATGGCCAGATCCCAGCACTGCCAGAACGGGCTGGCCCAGCGGCCGGCCACGAAGCCGAAGTTCAGCCGCTTCACGCCGCCGTCGAGCATCAGCATGATCGTCATGTGGCCCAGCACCAGCACGATCAGCAGCAGGCCGGAGAAGCGCATGAACAGCCACGCGTACTTCTCGAAGTTGTTGCCGGAGGAACGGCGCGGGGTGCGCGGCGAGTCGAGGCTGGCGGGCCGGTCGTAGGACTTGCCGAGAACAGGTGCGGTCATATCAGTGCTCCGTCAGCAGGTAGAAGAACTGGCGGCCGACGCCGGCGGCGGAGACCAGAACCCAGATGGTGAGCACGATCCACAGCATCAGGCGCTGGTACTTGGGGCCCTTGGACCAGAAGTCCACCAGGATGACGCGGACGCCGTTGAGCGCGTGGAACAGCACGCAGACGACCAGGCCCATCTCCATGAGGGCCACGACCGGGTTCTTGTAGGTCTCGATGGCCCGGTCGTAGGTGTCCGGGCTGACCCGCACCAGAGCGGTGTCGAGTACGTGGACGAACAGGAAGAAGAAGATCGTGACACCGGTGATCCGGTGCATCGCCCAGGACCACATACCCGGGTCGCCGCGGTACAGGGTCTTCCGCTTCGGCTGGGCCGGAGCTTCCAGTGTGGTCGTCATAGAGTGCGGTGCCTCCAACGTCGTTGATGGACACGCCGGCGAGCCGGCAGTCGGATCCGGTCGCAGCTTCGGCATACGCCGAGCATGTGAATCTGGAGAAACACCAGCTCATCTCGGGCGCTGACATCCGGAGGCGGTGGCCGGCGGTGCGTTGCCAAACCTGGACCGATCTGTGGAGAACTCTAATCCCCGGCGATTCGCGGAACTAATTCGGCGTGCCGTGCGTTGACCCTCCAAGCGGGGAGTTAGGTTTGCCTTGCCTGAATGTTCGACAGCGTCTCGATGCCATTTCTACGCTGTCATATCAACCATTCGAGCGGAGGTCCGATATGCCGGAAATCGATTGGGATTCCCTGCGTCGCAACGCATTTCGAGTAATGCGTAATGCGTATGCGCCGTACTCCGGCTTTCCGGTCGGCGCCGCTGCTCTCACGACCGGCGGTTCCATTGTGAGCGGTTGCAATGTGGAAAATGTCTCATACGGGCTCGGCGTCTGCGCCGAAACTGTACTCGTCGGTAACTTTTGTTCTGCCGGCGGCGGCCGTTTGCTGGCGATCGCGGTCTGTGATTCGCACGGGGAAATCCTGATGCCCTGCGGACGGTGCCGGCAGGTGCTCTACGAGCATGGCGGGCCCGAACTGCTGGTCGACCATCGCGACGGCCCGGTGCCGCTGGCGAGGTTGCTGCCGGACGCCTTCGGGTCGGACGATCTGGCCGCCGGCCGGACATGATGTGAATTTCCGCACCCCGAACGGGATCTGGAAGGCTTTTCGCCATGACCCATACGGCGGTATCGGTGATCGCGGCCAAGCGCGACGGTGCGGAACTCGACGACGAGCAGATCGACTGGGTGGTCGACGCGTTCACCCGTGGCGAGGTCGCCGACGAACAGATGTCGGCCCTGGCGATGGCGATCGTGCTGCGCGGCATGACCCGCCGCGAACTCGACCGGTGGACCGCCGCGATGATCGCCTCCGGCCGGCGGATGGATTTCACGGACCTGCCCCGGCCGACCGTCGATAAACACTCCACGGGCGGGGTCGGCGACAAGATCACCCTGCCGCTGGCGCCGCTCGTGGCCGCCTGCGGGGCGGCGGTCCCGCAGTTGTCGGGCCGCGGCCTGGGTCATACCGGCGGAACTCTGGACAAGCTGGAGTCGATTCCGGGCTGGCGGGCCGATCTGGACCCCGCGCGGATGCGCTCGATCCTCACCGATCCGGAGATCGGCGCGGTGATCTGCGCGGCCGGGGCCGATCTGGCGCCGGCCGACAAGCGCTTGTACGCGCTGCGCGATGTGACCGGCACGGTGGAATCGGTTCCGCTCATCGCCAGTTCGATCATGAGCAAGAAGATCGCCGAGGGGACCGGCGCACTCGTCCTGGACGTGAAGGTCGGCAGCGGCGCGTTCATGAAGAACTTCCGTGACGCCACCGAATTGGCCACGGCCATGGTCGAATTGGGCACCGACGCCGGGGTGCGAACGGTCGCGTTGCTGACGGCGATGGACACTCCGCTCGGGCATGCGGCTGGGAATGCGCTCGAGGTCGCCGAAGCGATGGAGGTGCTGGCCGGGGGCGGCCCGGCGGATGTCGTCGAACTGACGGTCGCCCTGGCGCGAGAAATGGTGGCGCAGGCCGGAATTCACGATGTCGACCCCGCCGATGCGCTGGCCGACGGCCGCGCGATGGATCGCTGGCGGGCGATGATCGCGGCGCAGGGCGGCGATCCCGATGCGCCACTGCCACGGGCGCTGCATACCGAAACCCTGGTGGCGCAGGAGTCGGGCGTCCTCACCCGGCTGGATGCGATGGCGGTCGGCCTCGCCGCCTGGCGGCTCGGCGCCGGACGCGCGCGTCAGGGCGATCCCGTCCAGTTCGGCGCGGGCATCGAAATGCATTGCAAGCCAGGTGATTCGGTGACGGCCGGGAAGCCGCTGTTCACGCTGCACACCGATTCCGAAGCGGCCGTTCCCGCGGCGATCGCAGCACTGCGGGCGGGATTCGACATCGGGCCGGTCGCGCCGGTCGCGCATCCGCTGATCCTCGGCCGGATCGGGCTCTGAGCCGGTATCGATGACCTGTCTATTGTGCCAATAACTAACGGCACGTCGTCTGGGTTGCTATTCTGTGCTCGCACGACCGCAGAATCCGGCTGGTAGCACCGCCTGCGTGCGGACGGCATTCGATTGCCTAGCGAAGGACGTGTGCTCGTGGGTGCTGTCGCTCTCGGACTCATCTTCGTGTTCATCCTGGCCGCCGGCGGATTACGGTCCGTCGAGGTCGGCTGCCAGAACACGCAGAAATTCCATCTGAAGAACATGTGGCTGTGCGCGGTGGTGTCCTACGCCGTCGCGCTGGCCGGATTCTCCGTCTTCCTCGTGATCTCGACCGTGGTCTCGCACTCGCCGTGGCCGACATGGGCCGACGTGGAACGAATGCCCTGGTGGGCGCCGTTCGGTGGGCTGATCGGCGGTGTCGCGGTACTCGGCATGATCACCGTGGCCAAATATGTCGGTGTCGCCACCTTCAACGCCGTGGTCATCGTGGCCGAAATGCTGGTCGCGCTGGTGATGGACGATGTGGGTGCGATGGGTTTCGCCGAACGGCACGCGACCCCGCCGCGGCTGCTGGCGGCCGCGCTGATCGCCGTCGCCGTCTATCTCATGGCCGGCGATTCCCGTGAGGCCGAGCCCCGGCAACCCGAATTCGTGCCGGCGGGGGAGGCGGCGCGATGACCGCCCGCACCACAGTCCGGCCTGCGACGCTCGGCCGCGGGGCGATGATTCTCGTCTTCGTCCTGATGCTCGTCGGCGGCGCCCTGCGCTCGGTCGAGGCCGGATGCCAGAACTCACTGAAACTCGCCCTGCACAACGTCTTTCTGTGCGGCGTGATTTCCTACGCGGTGGCGCTCGCCGGTGTCGGCGCGATATTCGCTGTGACACTGGCGATTTCACCGCGGCAGCCGTGGCCGTCCCGGGCGGATCTGAAGACGATGCCACGGTGGGCTCCCTTCGGAGGGCTCACCGGCGGCGCCGCCATCTTCGCGATGATCACCGTGGCCTCCAGCGTCGGGGTGAGCACGTTCAATGCCCTGATCATCGCCGGTCAGATGCTGCTCGCCGTGGTCATGGACCACTTCGGTGTCATGGGTTTCCCGCGCCGTCCGGTCAGCGCGCAACGACTGGCGGGCTGTGCGCTGATCGTCGTGGGCGCCTATCTGATGGCGAAGTACTGAGCCGGGTCCGGCTACGCGCGGGCGACCATCGGGCAACGACAGCCCGGCGGGTAGATGCACACCGGCGCAAGTTGCCTGCGCGGGCCCGCGAATGCGGATAGCGTCGTTACATGACTGGACCGATGCCTTTGACTCTCGCCTCGATCCGCCAGGCCCCCAAGGCCGTGCTGCACGACCATCTCGACGGTGGCCTGCGTCCCGCGACCGTGCTGGAACTGGCCGAGGATTGCGGATACGACCAGCTACCCGCCACCGACGCGGAGGCGCTGGCGCACTGGTTCCGCGAAGCGGCCGACAGCGGATCGCTCGAGCGCTACCTCGAGACCTTCGCCCACACGGTGGCGGTGATGCAGACGCCGGAGGGGCTGCGGCGAGTGGCCCGCGAATGCGCGCTGGATCTGGCCGCCGACGGCGTGGTGTACGCCGAGGTCCGCTTCGCGCCCGAACAGCATCTCGAACGCGACCTCACCCTCGACGAGGTCGTCGAGCACACGCTGGCCGGGTTCCACGAGGGGGAGCGGCTGGCCGCCGAAGCCGGCACTCCGATCCGGGTGACCTGCCTGCTCACCGCGATGCGTCACGCCGCCCGCTCCCGTGAGATCGCCGAACTGACGGTGCGCTTCCGGGACCGCGGCGTCGGCGGATTCGACATCGCCGGCGCCGAGGCGGGGTATCCGCCCTCGCGGCATTTGGACGCCTTCGAATACATGCGGGCCAATTGCGCGCAGTTCACCATTCACGCCGGGGAGGCGTTCGGACTGCCGTCGATCCACGAGGCGCTGGCGTTCTGCGGCTGCGATCGGCTCGGGCACGGGGTGCGGATCACCGACGACATCTTCGACAGCGACGGCGCCGAACCCACTCTCGGGCTGGTGGCCAATTACGTGCGTGACAAGCGGATTCCGCTCGAGCTGTGCCCCTCGTCGAATGTGCAGACCGGTGCGGTACCGGCTCTGGACAAGCATCCGTTCGACCTGCTGGCCCGGTTGCGGTTCCGGGTCACGGTCAACACCGACAACCGGCTCATGAGCGATACCGACATGAGCCGCGAGATGTTGAAGCTGGTGGAAACCTTCGGCTACGGCTGGAGCGATCTGGAACGGTTCACCATCAACGCCATGAAGTCGGCGTTCATCCCGTTCCCGGACCGGCTGCGCATCATCGACGAGGTGATCAAGCCCGGTTACGCCGTGCTGATCGGATGACGACTGCGCCTCGGGAGCCGGCTAGCCCTTCTCCAGCCGGTTCTCGAAGGCCTGCTCCAGGGCCCGCCAGCTCTCGGCCTCGGCGGTGAACGGCGGACTCGGCGCCAGCCGGGTCGGGTCCGGCTCCAGCAGGTAGGAGACGTACCAGCCCAGCGGCGTCGACTTCGCCAGCGCCTGCTCGACCGAGTCGTCGCCGACGTAATCGGCTGCGTCGGTGAACAATTCGACCGCCAGATCGAGCTGATCGATGTCGACCGACTTGGGGCCCTGCCCCAGATCGTCGGCCAGCCCCGGCAGCACGTAGACGTTCTCCTCGGTGACCTCGACCTCGAGCGATCCGTCGACCGCCGCCGTGCGAACCGCACCGTAGGTGCTGACCCGCGCCAGATCGTGGTCGTGATCGTCGGCCAGGTAGCGGGCCAGCGCGCGTTCGGAGGGGAAGACGGTGATGGTGCCGTTGGCGCCGAGGAACACCGGCTCGTCGTCCAGATAGCAACGCAGGGTGAAGAATTCGCCCTCGGAGGTGACGATCTTGACCGGGTCGATGCCGACCTCGTGCCAGAAGGTCTCCTCTTCGTCCTCGTCGTCTTCCTCGTCGGTGTCCTCGTCCTCGTCGAGGTCGACCGGTTCGATGTCGTCGTCGTCGGTGTCGGCGACGTCCTCGGCATCGACGACGTTCTCCTCGGCGGCCAGCAGTTCAGCCTCGGCCACGGCCAGCGCTTCGGCATCGACCTCGGGCGAGGCCACCACCGAATCGATGGCGTCGACGACCTGATCCCAGTCCTTGGCGATCGCGTTGCCGACCTGATCCCACAGCTGTTCGCCGTCGCGGCCCACGAACGCGGTCACTCCCGCCGGCAGTGCGCCGAGGACGGGGTGCGAGCCGAAGAACTTGGTGACCACCTCGAGTTCGCACACCTCGCCGATGGTGCGGACCATCTCGAGGGTTTCTTCCAGTTCGGCGATGGTCTCCGGGTCGGGTTCACCGGCCGCGAGCTCCGGGACGCCGACCAGATCGAAGACGTGCTCCTCCTGGGGCTCCAGCTCGGCGGCGGACAAGCCGACGACGACCTTCCAGGACGGATGGTCCACCAGATCGTTGTCGTCGTTGGTCCGGATGAACGCGGCGAGCTCCGCGGGGGAGTCGAATCCGTAGAGCTCGTCCTCGTGACCGAGGAATGCCTCCCACTCGTCGTCACCGTCTCGCCAGCGCGGTGCCCACAGGGTGACCAGATCGCCGTCGGTGAGACCGAGCTCGATCGGGACGATGTCTCCAGAAGCCATGAACGGAAGCCTATCGAGCCGTTGCCTTCGACACTATTCGGCCCGCCCCCCAACGTTTCCCGATTCGGGTGCGGTGAAGGCGGAATTCAGGGTGGCGACCACCTCGGAGCGCTGCTCTCCCGCATTCTGCGCAGCTTGCTGGCACGCCCAGATGATCAACTGGCCCACCTCGGCCGGAGAATGCGAGGTGACGGCCTCGGACAGATCCAGGCCCACCAGGGCGCCGTCGCTGTCGACCTCGACGCTCACCGAACCGTCCTCGGCGGTGAAACGACCGCGCACGTTCTTGAGGTTGTAGAGCGCGGCCTCGAGGGCCTCGAGTTTATTCGTCGCCGCGGCGACGAGGGCATCCATTTCCGCGCTCACAAGGCGTCCTTTCCGCTCATACGGGCCTCATCCAGCTGGTGGGTCCGGTGTCTTCGTCGTCCATGCGATCGAGTTCGTCGACGGCTTCCTGGCGGGTGGGCAGGCCCAGTTTGTCCAGGATCTCGGTGGGCATGCCGGATTCCGCGAGCAGTTCGCGCCGGCGGGCCTTGGCGACGATCGCCGACCGCTTGGTCAGCCGCAGGATCTCCGCGGCCAAAGCCTGTGCGCCGTAACGGTATTCACTGCGCTCGAATTTGATCTCCACCGGAATGCCCTGATCGGTGGCCCGCACGCTGATGGTGCCGGCGCGATTGGTGCTGGCGGCGACCGTGACGCTCGGGATCTGCTGCTGCGGCTGGCTCATGACGTCGGCCTGTAGAACCCGTGGAACGCCATTCCCATGTTCTCCGTTCGAATCGAGTCGATCTGCACCGGATCACCGGCCTCGACCATCTGTCCGTTACCGACGACCATCGCGACGTGACCGTCCCAGATGGCCAGATCGCCCGGCATGACATCGCCCGGGCTCACCGGTGTCGCGCCGGCGCTCTGATCGCAGGCGAGGCGGGGCAGGTCGACGCCGGCCTCGCCGTAGGCCCACTTGGTCAGGCCGCTGCAATCGAGCCCGGCCCCGGGGGTGTTGCCGCCCCAGACGTACGGCGTGCCGCAGGCGCTGATCGCCGCCTTGACCGCCGTGGCGGCCTTCTGATTGGGCGCCTCGACCTGGCTGCCGTCGGGCAGCGTGATCATGACGCCGCCGTGGCGGCCGGGCTTGTCGGCTCCGGACTGCTGGGCTCCGGGAGTTTTCGTCGCGCCCGAGCTCGATCGCGACTGCGTCGCCGCCGAGGCCGGGGTGGTCATGCTGCTCATCATCGAACCGCCGCTCGACACCAGCCCGCCGAGCAGTGAACTGGCCGTCTGCGCGCCGGTGCTCAGCGCGGGCGCGGCGACCGAGGCCGCGGCCACCGGGGTACCCGCCATGGACGGCGTCGGCGGGGGCGGGGTCAGTTCGGTCATCGAGGTGGTGTGCGTGTCGAGGTCCGACCGCACCCGGCCGACCACACTCAGAGCCTGGCCGAAATGGTCGATCGCGGAGTTGACCACGGTGATCAGTCCCGGAGGAGTCGTCAGCGCGGGCCCCAGCGCCGTCACCGACTGCACGAACGACTGGACGATTCCGTCGAGTTCCTTCTGCCCCGTCTGCACCGTGGCGGCGGCCTGGCTGACCACGTCGGCCATATCGTTGCCGCGATCCGACATCGTGGCCGCCGAGGTCTGCACCTTGAGCGCCTTGTCCATCGCGGCGTCGCCACCACCGCCGTTCCAGGCGTTGGTCATCTGATTGATGCTCGCGCTGCCGGCCTGGTGGATTCCGTCGAGGTGGGTGGACACCTGACGCAGCGCGTCGGCCGGGCCGCCGGCCGGCAGCACACCGGAGCCGAAGCTGGTGAGCAGATCGATGAGTGGTTGGGCGAGTGCGTCGAGATCGATGACGCCCGTCATCCGATCGGGCCTTCCGCGGCGCGCAGTGCGGCGGCGTGGGCGGCGTCGGTTTCGGAGTAGGTGGCGGCGGCGCCCGTCGCGGCGGCCCCCACGCTGCCCATCACCGCGGACAATTCGCCGATCCCCGCGACATGCCCGGCATGGGCAGCGGCATAGGCAGCGACGAAATCGCCCCCCACCAGTCCGAAGATCGGGCCGAGCAGGAGCGGGTCGGCCCCGGCGGCGCCCGCCGCGGCAACACCCATTTCACCGGCCAGTCCCGCGGCTGTGGCACCGTAGGCGGCGACGCCCTCGGTGTCGACCGAGATCTTGTGCATCAACATCCCCCATCGTGCTGGTCTGGTGGCAGATTACGTCATCCGAGTAGTTCGACGCATGCTCCTGCGCAACGGTTCCCACTCCGGTTGCGGAAATCCGCCCTCGGTTGGCGAATTCGAAGCCCGACAGACCTTATCGTTCCCTCATGCGTACGCATATCGTGGAACACCCGCTGACGGCCACCCTCCTGACGGCCATGCGCGATGCCCGCACCTCCAACGCGGGTTTCCGGGCGGCACTGGCCGATCTGACCGGATTCCTCGTCTACGAAGCACTGCGGGAAGCCCCGACGCACACCTTCGACATCGACACCCCGGTCGCGCCGACCCGGGGCACCCGGCTCGCGAAACCACCACTGCTCGTGCCGGTGTTGCGCGCCGGCCTCGGCATGGTCGACGCCGCCAGTGCGCTGATTCCGGAATCCCGTGTGGGTTTCGTCGGCGTGGCGCGCGACGAGCAGACCCATCGTCCGGTGCCGTACATGGAATCGCTGCCCGCGGATCTGTCGGGCCTACCGGTCTTCGTCCTCGATCCGATGCTGGCCACCGGCGGATCCATGCGCCACACCCTGGAACTGCTGTGCGCCCGCAACGCCACCGACATCACCGCCGTCTGCGTCGTCGCCGCCCCGGAAGGTATTGCCGCGCTGGAGAAATCGGGCCTGCCGGTGCGATTGGTGACCGCCGCGGTCGACTCCGGACTCAATGCGGACGCCTTCATCGTGCCGGGCCTCGGCGACGCCGGGGACCGGCAATTCGGTCCGCGCCACGACTGAGGTCGCCCGCCGCTGGGCTCAGCGGCTCACAAATTTTCGCAGAAGTCACGGATCGTCGAGAGTCGATCTGCTGCAACCGCTTTCGATCGAGCCAGTGCATCGCGGTCGGGGACCGGTTCGACGACCTCCAGATAGCATTTGAGTTTCGGCTCGGTACCCGAGGGACGGACGACGATGCGCTGCCCCTCGCCCTCGAAGACCAAGGCGTCGGTCCGCATCCGGCCGCGAACCGTCGACAGATCGGTGCAGGTGACGGGGACGCCCGCGATGACGTCGGGCGGCGTATCGCGCAGGCGGGCAACGGCGCGCGCGGCGGCCGCCGGATCGGCCAGTCGCAGCGACACCTGGTCGCCGGCGTGCAGGCCGAACTCCACGGCGTAGTCGTCGAGGACGTCGAGCAGGGAACGCCCCTGCTCCCGCAGCCGAGCGGTGAGGTCGGCGGCGGCGACGGCGGCGGTGATGCCGTCCTTGTCGCGCACGGCGGCCGGGTCGACGCAGTGGCCGATGGCCTCCTCGTAGGCGTACACGAGCCCCGCACCGGCGCGGGCGAGCCACTTGAAGCCCGTGAGCGTTTCGGCGTAACGAGCGCCGCGTGCGGGCGCGAGCTTCCCGAGCAGCCGGGACGACACGACGGTGGTCGCGACCAGTGCGTCCGGCGCCGCCGTGCGCAGCACGTAATCGGCCAGTAGGACGCCTGTTTCGTCGCCGCGCAGCATGCGCCACCCGTCCGGTCCGGGCACCGCGATCGCGCAGCGATCGGCATCCGGGTCGAGTGCGACGGCCAGGTCCGCCTCGATCTTCTCCGCCAGAGCCAGCAGCAGATCCGCGGCGCCCGGTTCTTCGGGATTCGGAAATGCCACGGTCGGGAAGTCGGGATCGGGGGTGAATTGCTCGTCGACCACGTGGACGTCCGGGAATCCGGCGGCGGCGAGCGCGGCCACCGCCGTCTCGCCGCCCACGCCGTGCATGGGCGTCAGCGCGATACGAATATCAGGGCGCCGCAGCGTCATTCGCTCGCCGTCGGGTTCATCGGCGTGGCGTGCCGCGTGGTCCGCATGGACCGGAACCGTCCGCGCGCCGCCGATCGTCTCGGGCACGGCGGCGGCTCGCGCCAGATAGCGGCGAACGAGTTCCTCGCCGAGGTCGGCGCGGGCGGCATCGGCGGGCAGCGACAGAATCGACGGCGAGGGGGCGCCGGTCGCCGGATCGGTGCGCGCGATCGGTTCGGTGACCGCATCGATGCAGCGTTCGATCTCGGCGTCGGCGGGCGGGATCAGCTGCGAGCCGCCATCCAGATAGAGCTTGTAACCGTTGTCCGTGGCGGGGTTGTGGGACGCGGTGATCTGCACGCCGGCCACCGCCCCCAGCTCCCGTACCGCGAACGCCACGATCGGCGTCGGCAGCGGGCGTGGCAGCAGCAGCACCGAAAAGCCCGCTGCCGCAAACACTTCCGCAGTGACAGTGGCGAACTCCGCGGAGCCGTGGCGGGCGTCGCGGCCGACGATCACCAGGCCGCCGCCCAGGCAGCGGTCCCGAAGCCAGGCCGCCACACCGGCGCTCGCGCGCGCCACCGTGCCGACATTCATCCCGTCCGGCCCGTCCTGCAGGGGGCCGCGCAGACCTGCCGTTCCGAATCGCAACATGGTGCCCGCCTACAGCCGTTCCAGCACACCGCGCAGCAGTTTGCCCAATCTCGGTGCGGCGGCCTGCCCTTCGGCGAGCACCTCCTGATGCGACAGTGGCGCGCCGGTCACGCCCGCGGCCAGATTGGTCACCAGCGAAATGCCCAGCAGCCGCAGGCCCAGCGACCGGGCCGCGATCGCCTCCAGCACGGTCGACATGCCGACCAGATCGGCGCCCATGCCGCCCAGCATGCGGATCTCGGCGGGTGTCTCGTACTGCGGACCGTTGAGGCCCGCGTAGACGCCCTCGGTCAGCGACGGGTCGATTTCCCTTGCCAGCGTGCGCAATTCGGGGTCCCAGGCGTCGACCATGTTCACGAACGCGGCGCCGGTGAGCGGGGTGCGCCCGGTGAGATTGAGATGATCGCTGATCAGTACCGGCTCGCCGACCCGCAGGCCCGGACGAATACCGCCCGCGGCGTTGGTGAGGATCACCGTTTCCGCACCCGCCGCGGCCGCCGCGTGGACCGCGTGCACCACCCGGTGCGGTTCGTAACCCTCGTAGAGGTGCTGGCGGCCCATCATCAGCAGCACCGGCACCTCGCCGACCTGCACCGAATGCACGATGCCCTGGTGCCCCTGGGCCGTCGGCGGTTCGAAGCCGGGCAGTTCGGTCATCGGAATCGATGCCCGCGGCGCTCCGATCTCGGTGGCGGCGGACTGCCAGCCGGATCCGAGTACCACCGCGACCCGATGATGCGTGACTCCCGTACGTGTGGCGATCGCCTCGGCGGCCTGTTCGGCAAGCATGCGCCCACGATAGTGCGCCGACGGGCCGGTTGTGCGCGTCGCGGGCCGGACACGGGTGCCGCCGCCGGGCGCGGTTGGCGGGGCGAGGGCAGGATGGTGCCGTGCGTGAACTCGTGGTCCTCGGGACGGCCAGTCAGGTGCCGACCCGCCGGCGCAATCACAACGGTTATCTGTTGCGCTGGGACGGTGACGGCCTGCTGTTCGACCCCGGCGAGGGGACGCAGCGGCAGATGCTGTTCGCGGGGGTTTCGGCGAGTGGCATCACCCGGATCGGGGTGACCCATTTCCACGGCGATCACTGCCTCGGCCTGCCCGGGGTGCTGGCGCGGCTCAATCTGGACCAGGTCACCCATCCGGTCGACATCTGCTTCCCGGGATCGGGCGCGGAACTGCTCACACATCTGCGCGGCGTGGTGCCAGACTTTCCCGGTCTGCGCGAGCATCCGATCGATGCGGACGGCCCGGTGCCGCTGCCGGACGCGCCGTTCACCTTCGAGGCGGTGCGGCTGTCGCATCGCATCGACACCTTCGGCTATCGGCTCGTCGAACCCGACAGCTATCGGATCCTGCCGGAGCGGCTCGCCGAATTCGGCCTGGCGGGTCCGCTGGTCGGGACGCTGCAGCGCGAAGGCGCGGTCCGGCTGCCCGACGGTCGCAGGGTCACCGTGGACGAGGTGTCGGTTCCGCGGCCCGGGCAACGCTTCGCCTTCGTGATGGACACCCGAATGTGTTCGGGCATAACGGAATTGGCCGAAGGCGCCGATATGCTCGTCATCGAGGCGACCTTCCTGGAGGCCGAGGCGCAACTGGCCGACGATTTCGGCCACCTCACCGCCGGGCAGGCGGCGCGCGTGGCCGCGGAGGCAGGCGTGCGAACGCTCGTGCTCACCCATTTCTCGCAGCGCTACGGCGATCTGGCCGGGCACCGGGCCGAGGCGCAGCGGTATTTCGACGGGGACCTGGTGATCGCCGAGGACCTGATGCGGGTGCCGCTCCCGCCGCGTCGCTGACCCGTGCACCAGCGGTGATCACAACTCGCCGGTAACTTGGCCGGGGGTGTGATGCGGGCGTTCATTCGGAGCTGCATATTCTCTGCGTATGCCGTACTTGGACCGTGACGGGGACGTATTCGTGCTCTACCTCGGCAACGAGGGTCAGACCGACAGCGAGAACCGCTTCCATCCCGACTGGATCGACGCCATCCACGCGAAACTGGACGAGGTCGAGGCTGCCGAGGGGCCGGCGGCGCTGGTCACGGTGGCCACCGGAAAATTCTTCAGCAACGGCCTGGACACCGACTGGCTGTTCGGCAACATGGACAGGATGCACTGGTACCTGGACCGGGTGCACACCGTCTTCAGCCGGCTGCTGGTCTTCGAAATGCCGACCGTCGCCGCGTTGAACGGGCACGCCTTCGGCGCGGGCGCCATGCTGGCCACCTCGCACGACTTCCGGGTGATGCGCTCGGATCGCGGATACTGGTGCCTGCCCGAGGTCCACCTGGGAATGCCGTTCACGGTGGCGATGAACGCGCTCGTCACCGAGCGGCTGACCAATCAGGTGGCGCTCGAGGCGATGACCACCGGCCGCCGCTACAGCGCCGCCGACGCGATCGCCGCGGGCATCGTCGACGAGGCGGCCGAGGCCGACGGTGTGCTGGCCGCGGCGGTCGCGCGGGCCGCGGCACTGACCGGCAATCGCAAGCCGAATCTGCCGGTTATCAAGCGTGCGCTGCACGGACGGGCGCTCGCGGGCCTGAACACCCCGACGACACCGGAAAATCTCGCGTTCGGCTCCTGAACACCCGATGATCATCGCGTGGCGCACAGTGCGAGACTGTGTGCCATGCCACGCAGCGGGGACGAACGCAGCTGGAGTCGCACGGACCGGTCGGCGCACCGGCCCGCGGCATCCGGTTGCGCCCCCGCCGACGACCCCCGTGCCGACGCCGATACTTTCCGTGCCGACGAGGCCGAAGCCTCGGTGGACCCGGCGGACCCGGCCCTGCTCGCCGCCGCCGATGCCGCCGTCACGGCGGCCGAATCGGAACTGATCGCCCTCTCGCATTCCATCCACGCCGAACCCGAGCTGGCATTCGCCGAGCACCGCAGTGTGGCCAAGACACTGGCCCCGCTGCGCGAGCGCGGGTTCGCGATCGAGATGCCGGTCGCGGACCTGGACACCGCCTTCGAGGCCACCTTCGGCAGCGGCGAGCTGGTGGTGGGCATCTGCGCCGAATACGACGCGCTGCCCGAGATCGGTCACGCCTGCGGCCACAACATCATCGCCGCGGCCGCGGTGGGTGCGGGGCTGGCCCTGGCCGAGGTGGCCGATCGGTGCGGTCTCACCGTGAAGGTGTTCGGCACGCCGGCCGAGGAGAGCGGCGGCGGCAAGGTGCTGATGCTCGAGCGCGGCGTCTTCGACGGGGTCGCGATGGCCCTGATGGTGCATCCGGGTCCGCTGGACATCGTAGGTGCGCGGTCGCTGGCCCTGGCCGATCTGTCGGTGTCCTTCCACGGCCGCGAAGCACATGCCAGCGCCGCGCCGGAGTACGGCCGCAACGCCGGGGACGCCGCCACCGTCGCGCAGGTCGCGCTGGGTCTGCTGCGTCAGCATCTGCGCCCCGGCCAGCAACTGCACGGTATAGTCGAGTCGGGCGGTGTTGCCCCGAATATCGTGCCCGGCCATGCGGAACTGTTGTATTACCTGCGGGCAGACAATTCCGCGTCCCTCGACGATCTGCTGCAGCGCGCCTCGGCCTGCTTCGAGGCGGGAGCGCTGGCAACCGGATGCACCCATGAAATCCGTGCGCTGGCGCCCACATATACCGAGCTCACGCCGGATTCCGCACTACTGTGTGCTTACCGCGAGCAGATCGTCGGTATGGGTCGCATGCCGCTCGCGCCGGAACTCGAGGCAGCACGGCCGCTGGGCAGTACCGATATGGGCAATGTCACCAACGTCATTCCCGGCATCCACCCGGTTATCGGCATCGAGGCCAACGGGGCGGTGACACACCAGCGGGAGTTCGCCGCGGCCTGTGTGACGCCGTCGGCCGATCTCGCGGTGACCGACGGGGCGCGGGCACTGGCCCGTACCGCAATCCAGGTTGCGGGCGATCAACTACACAGGGACAGGTTGTTGGAGCGCAGTATTCAGCGACAGGAGGAAATTCGGTGAGCACGATCGGCCGGTCATCACCGGCGGGCCGCGAGGGAGACGCCGCGGCGGGTCGCGACGATGACGCGACCGGTTCGGAGGACGACTCCGCGACCGGTTCGCGCCCTTCCGCGGCGGCGGGCCGCAAGACTGCCGGTTCCGCCCTGCAGAGCAAGGCGGTGGGCCCGGAGGCCGGAACCTGTCGACACACCGGACTCGCGACCGGTCGGCAGGCGGAGATCACGGCCGGACAGGCCGCGGTCGAGGCGTGGCTGAGCGAGCACGGTGACGATCTGATCGGCTGGCGCCGCCACATCCACACCAATCCGGAACTGTCCCGCGCCGAGCACGGCACCACCGAATTCGTCGAATCCTGGCTGGTCAAGGCCGGTCTGGAACCGCGCAAACTGCCCACCGGCACCGGCCTGATCTGCGATATCGGCCCGGCCGGTCCGCGCCTGGCGCTGCGCGCCGATATGGATGCGCTGCCGCTGCAGGAGTACACCGGGCGGCCGTTCGCCTCGACCGTTCCCGGCGTCTCCCACGCCTGTGGTCACGACGCGCACACCTCGATCCTGCTCGGCACCGCCCTGGCCCTCACCGAGATCGGCGACCTTCCGGTCGGCGTCCGGCTGGTCTTCCAGCACGCCGAGGAGGTCATGCCCGGCGGTGCCATCGACATGGTCGCCGCCGGTGCGATGGACGACGTCTCGCGGGTCTTCGCGCTGCACTGCGATCCCCGGCTCGAGGTCGGGCGGATCGGGGTGCGGGTCGGCGCCATCACCTCGGCCGCCGACACCGTGGAACTGGTGCTGGACTCGCCGGGCGGGCACACCTCCCGGCCGCATCTGACCAGCGATCTGGTCTACGCCATCGGCACTGTCATCACCGGCCTGCCGGGTCTGCTGAGCCGCCGCATCGATCCGCGGACCAGCACGGTGATGGTGTGGGGTGCGGTATCGGCGGGTAAGGCGCCCAACGCGATTCCGCAGACCGGCATGCTGACCGGGACCGTGCGCACCGGTGACCACGCCACCTGGTCGCTGCTCGAGCCGATGGTCCGCGAGATCGTCGACGGGCTGCTCGCCCCGACCGGGGTGCGGTACCAGCTGAACTACAAGCGTGGTGTGCCGCCGGTGGTCAACGACGAATTCTCCACCCGGATGTTCGAGGACGCGATTCTCGGTCTGGGTCCGGACGCGCTGTCGGATACTCCGCAGTCCGGCGGTGGCGAGGACTTCTCCTGGTACCTCGAGGAGGTTCCGGGTGCCATGGGGCGGCTGGGCGTGTGGTCGGGCGAGGGCCCGCAACTGGACATCCACCAGCCGACCTTCGACATCGACGAGCGCGCGCTGGCGGCCGGCGTGCGCGTGATGACCAATCTGGTCCTGCAGGCACGCTGATCGCACGGCCCGTCGGGTGGCGAACCCGGCGGGCTGTCCGGCTCCGTCCCGGCTACATCGAGCCGAAGGTCCCCGGGCCCACGTTGCGGCTGTTGCGGGTGCGCAGCGCGTGGACGTAATCGGCCGGAGCCCCGGCCTTTTCGGCCGCGTCGGCGATCACACCGATGTAGCGGGCGGAGGGCAGCCCGCCCTCGTAGGCGTCCAGCACGTACAACCACGCCAGCACCGGCTGGGTACCCGTCCCCGAATTGGGCGAGACCCGGAGCCGGATCTTCTTGTGGATACCGAAATCCGAACCCTCCCACCGGTCGAGGCTCTGCTCGTCCTCGGCGGAGACGTCGTACAGCACGACGAACACCCGGGAGCCCGGATCCTCGACCACCGTCGCGAGCGGGCCTTCCCAGCCGATGTCGTCGCCGGCGAAGGTCAGGCGCCACCCTTCCAGCCAGCCCGTTCCGTAGACGGGGGAGTGCGGACAGCGCTTGAGCATCTGCTCCGGGTCCATATTGGATCCGTAGGCGGCGTATATCGGCACCTGGCAAGAGTATCGAATGTAGGGACCGCTTGTTTCGATCCGGCCGGGTTCGGGCCGTGCCTGTCTCCGGCGAGGCGGGCGGATGTCCGGAGAATTACCGGTGGGTGACACGCGCAACGTCACCCCTGACGCGGTCAAAACGATGAGGAGCAGGACCGATAACGTTGACTGCAGTGCCGGAGATCCCGGCCGCACGGCTCGATAGCGGAGGTACACATGGCCCGCATTGCAATCATCGGGGGCGGCCCCGCCGGCTACGAGGCGGCGTTGGTGGCAGCTCAGCACGGAGCCACGGTCACCGTGATCGACTCCGACGGTATCGGTGGCGCATGCGTGCTGTGGGACTGCGTCCCGTCCAAGACCTTCATCGCTTCGACCGGTGTGCGCACCGACCTGCGCCGCGCGCGTGATCTGGGTATCACGCTGCATGTGGCGCAGGCGCAGGTGCGGCTGTCGGAGGTGAACTCCCGGGTGAAGGCGCTGGCGCAGGCGCAGTCGTCCGATATCCGCTCCAAACTGCAGGCCGCCGGGGTCACCATCCTCAACGGCCGCGGTCAGCTGATCGACCAGATCGCCGGTCTGGCCACGCATCTGGTGCGCGCGACGCTCGCCGACGGCACCGAACGGGTGATGGAGGCCGAGATCGTCCTGATCGCCACCGGCGCCAGCCCGCGGGTGCTGCGCGGCGCCGAACCCGACGGGGAACGCATCCTCACCTGGCGTCAGCTCTACGACCTGAAGGAGCTGCCGGAAACGCTCGTCGTCGTCGGCTCGGGTGTGACCGGCGCGGAATTCGTCTCGGCGTACACCGAGATGGGCGTGCAGGTGAAATTGGTCTCCAGCCGCGACCGGATGATGCCGGGGGAGGACGCCGACGCCGCGCTGGTCCTGGAGGACGCCCTGGCCGAACGCGGGGTGGAGCTCGTCAAACAGGCCCGTGCCGACGCCGTCGAGCGGACCGCGGACGGGATCGTGGTCAAACTGTCCGACGGCCGAACGGTCACGGGCTCCCACGCCCTGATGACGGTCGGTTCCACGCCCAACACCCAGGATCTGGGCCTCGAGCGCATCGGCGTCGAACTCGACCGCGGCGGTTATCTGCGTGTCGACCGCGTCTCGCGGACGGCGGCGACCGGGATCTACGCCGCCGGTGACTGCACCGGGCTGCTGCCGCTGGCCTCGGTCGCGGCGATGCAGGGCCGGATCGCGATGTATCACGCGCTCGGCGAGGGAGTGCAGCCGATCCGGTTGAAGACGGTGGCCTCCGCCGTCTTCACCCGGCCCGAGATCGCCACGGTCGGTGTCAGCCAGACCGCGATCGACAACGGTGAGGTGCCCGCGCGCACGGTGATGCTGCCGCTCAACACCAATCCGCGCGCCAAGATGTCGGGCCTGCGCCGCGGCTTCGTGAAGATCTTCTGCCGGCCGGCCACCGGTGTGGTGATCGGTGGCGTGGTGGTCGCGCCGATCGCCTCCGAACTCATCCTGCCGATCGCGATCGCGGTCCAGAACAATCTGACGGTGAACGACCTGGCCCAGACGTTCTCGGTGTACCCGTCGCTGTCGGGATCGGTCACCGAGGCGGCGCGCCAGTTGATGCGTCACGACGATCTGGACTAGTGGGCGGCGGCTGTTTCAAATGCGCTGCCGCGCTTGATCTTTTGCCGGACCGAGTGCGGCTTCCCACAGCCGGGTAGCACCGGTTGCCTGAAACTTGTTCGTGTGGTTCACTTCCGGCAGAGATGTCAGTGGTGGTCGGCTGGCAGGTTCACGTGGCGGGGGGAATGCAATCTTTCCCGGGCCGGGAATCCGCGAGCGGCTCGCGGACCGCAGCAGGGTGCGGGCCGGACATCGATGAGGGACCAATGGAGACGGCCCCGTCGAGCGGCGTTCGTCGGTCGATGGCACTGGCCGAGCTCGGGAAAGGGATTGCGAGACAGTGAAACATCGTAAGCCGAGTCGGGCGCAGCGAGCGATGGCCACGACGTCGTTGCCACTGGCCACCGCGGCCGCCGTGGCGACCATCCTCGCGTCGGGTACGGCGAGTGCGGCGCCGGCCGATCAGCCGAGCGTGCCGACCACTCCGGCGCAGCCGGGCGCCACCAACGAGGCACCCGCGCAGGGCGACAACAACGGCCAGGGTCAGAACGCGCCGGGCACGCAGGAGAACGCTCCGCAGAACGGCACGCAGCAGAACGGGCCGCAGCAGAACAACAACCAGCAGAACGGGACCCAGCAGAACGGTCCTCAGCGCAACGGCAATCCGCAGCCGGGCGTCACCACCCCCAATCAGCCGGGTGTCACGACTCCGAACCAGCCGGGCGTGACCACCCCGCAGCCGGGTGTCACCACCCCGAACCAGAACACGCCGAAGCCGGACCAGAACCTGGCCTCGCCGACGCAGCCGGGTGTGACCACCCCGCGTGTCGCGCCGCTGCCGGTTCCGGGTCAGGGTGGCCAGGTGCAGCCGGCCGTCGTTCCGGACCAGCCCACCCCGAACGGTCAGGCCGACCAGTTGAAGCCGGGTCAGCAGTCGCCGGACCAGACCGTCGGCACTCCGAACAAGCCGCAGTCGCAGAACGGCGGCAACGCGGACACGCTGCGTAGCCAGCAGGGCAACTCGACCCCGTCGCAGCAGGCGCAGTGGACCTCGCCGAGCCTGCAGGCCGCACCGGCCGCACCGGTCGTCCAGATGAACGGCCCGCACACCGAGGTCGGCGCCAACGTCGACGGCGGCGGACTGCTGCCGGGCTACGTGGCCAACACCCACCACTTCAGCAACCTCGACGGATATGTCGGCACGGTGGGTTACAGCACTCCGAACGGAGTGGGCGACGCGGGTGTGTCGGTGGAGTTCGTCGAGGCGAACAAGATCAAGGTCACCTCGTACACCCACGCCACCGGCTTCGACGATCTGAAGTCCGAGAACTACGTCGACACCACCGAGGCCAATGCGGCCAAGGCTGCCGTCGAGGGCTGGATCAAGCAGCAGCCCGGTGGCGCCGCAGCACTGGATGCGGCCGCTCAGATTGGTAGACTCCCGCAGGGTGATTTCGCTCCGCAAACGGTGAATGTCGCTGGTGCGACCACACAGTGGGGTGGCACGGTCCAGTACTGATACAGACTGAATCGACGCGTGGGGCGGTCGTTCGCGACCGCCCCACGCGTGTGTCTCGGGGAAGGAACGGGTGATGGCCTCCGGCGACGATCAGGACCGGGACGAAGGCGAGTCGGGATTCGGCCCGCCGGTTTCCGGATTCGGACCACCGCTGAACGATTTCGGGCCGCCGACGGGTGAAACGGGTGCGATCGGCTGGGCGCCGGTGGGCGAACCGGAACGTCCCACACTGGGCTGGCAGCCCGCCGACGCCCCCGCGACGCCGTCCGTCCCGCCGCCGCCCCCGCAGTACCGTGCGCCGGATTCGACCGCGGCGCCGGAAACCGTGCGCCATCCGGCACCGGAGGCGCCGCGCGCGGCCGACACCACGCGGGCGCCCGCGCCCGACGCCACATGGACGCCCGCACCCGAGACCGTTCGGACGCCCGCGCCCGAGACACGCCGCATGCCCGAGCCGCCGCGCGCCCCGGATGCACCGCGCGCCCCGGAGACGGTGCGATACCCCGACGCCGGCGGTGCCGAGGCCGATCGTGGAACCTGGTGGCGCGCAGACGATTCCGGCTTTCCGCCCACTCCGCCGCGGGAAACCCCGGGATCGCTCTGGGACGACGACGAACTCGCCAAGAAGCTCACCGTGCCGCGCGGCGGCGCCGAGCAGAAATCGGGTTCATTGTGGGACGACGACGAGCTGGCGAAGAAGCTCGTGCCGTCGCGGCCCCTCGGGCAGCCGCAGCCGGAGGCCCGGCCCGACCGCAACATTCCGATGATCCTGGCCGGTGCGGCGGGTGCCGTCGTGATCGTGATCGCGCTGGTGCTGATCATCGTGTTCGCGACGCGCAGCAGCGATGGCGACGGAACCGTCGCCGGCGGCAAATCGTCACCGCCGTCGGTGGCCGCGCTGAGCTGTCCGGCACGTACCGACGGCAATGTCGTGATCGGCAACGGCCCCGGCGACACGAACAGCGGAGCCGCGGCGATTCTGGGATTCCAGCACGCGTTCTATGCCGACCGTAGTGGTGCCAAGGCGCACGACTTCGTCGCGCCGGACGCGTCGAACGTGTCGACCGCCTCGACCATGCAGCAGGCGATCGACAGTCTGATCCCGCAGGGCACCACGTATTGCTTGCGTGTGGAAACGGTCACGCCGGAGCAGTTCAACGTGGACCTCACCGAACATCGGCCGGACGGTACGACCACGCTGTACAAACAGCTGGTCAAGACCGTGAATCGCGAGGGGAAGAACCTCGTCTTCTCGATCGATCAGCGCTGATCGCGCGGGCTCGCCCCGCTGTCCCGTAATCTCAATATCTGGGAAAACAATTTCATATTCTGGGTACCGATATGCGATAGTTGCCATGATCCGCAGCTATCGGAGGTCTCCATGTCGCCGCATACTCCACCCCTGTCCCGCCGACTGGACGGTCTGCAGAGTTCGGCGATCCGGGATCTGCTCAAGCTGACCGCCCGGCCGGATATCGTCAGCCTGGCCGGGGGTCTGCCCGACGAACAGCTGATGCCGCGCGATGCCATCGCCCGCGCCGCGGAATCGGCGCTGGCCGATCCGTCCCGGTTGCAGTACACCGAGTCCGCGGGCTGGGGGCCGCTGCGCGAGGTGCTCGCCTCCCGGGAGTCGGTGCGGCTGGGCCGGCCCGTCCCACTGGAGGAGATCTTCGTCACGCACGGTTCGCAGCAGGCCTTGTCGCTGCTGGGTGAGGTGCTTCTCGATCCGGGCGCTCTCGTGGTGGTCGAGGATCCGGCCTACGTCGGCGCGCTGCAGGTGTTCCGCGCGGCGGGGGCACGAATCGTGGCGATTCCGCTGGATTCCGACGGTATGCGTGTCGACGCGCTGGCCGAGCTGCTCGAGCGCGGCGAACGCCCGGCGTTGGTGCATACGGTGAGTAATTTCCACAATCCGCGCGGGGTGACGCTGAGCCCGCAGCGCCGGCGCGAACTGGCGGCGCTGGCCGAACGGTACGGCTTCTGGGTGGTCGAGGACGATCCGTACGGCGAGCTGTGGTTCGACCGCCCCGCGCCGCAGGCCGTTGCCTCCTACTCGCCCAACGTGATTCGGCTGTCGAGCGCCTCGAAGATCCTGGCGCCGACGCTGCGGGTGGGCTGGATGATCGCTCCCAACGCGGTGTGCCGCGGCGTGGAACTGCTGAAGCAGGGCGCCGATCTGTGCGGTTCGGCGCTCACCCAGCAGATCGCCGCGGACCTGCTGGCCGACGAGCCGTGGCTGGGCGCCCACCTCGACAAGGTGCGCGGCATCTACGGCGAGCGCGCCACCGCCCTGGTGAGTGCGGTTCGCGCCCGCTTCGGCGACCGGATGGTGAGTACCGACGCCGCCGGCGGCATGTTCGTGTGGCTCGATTTCACCGACGGCACCGATACCGTCGAACTGCTGCCGCGCGCGATCGAGCACGGCGTGGCCTACGTCCCGGGCTCCGCGTTCGCGGTCTCGCAGCCCTACCGTGGCTCGATGCGCATGTGTTTCACCACGTCGGATGCGGCCGTGCTCACCGACGCGGTCGATCGGCTGGGCCGGGCGGTCGACGCGGCGGGGTAGCGCGGCGAATCTACTGCGCCCACCCGTAGGTGCGTTCGACGGCCTTGTTCCATTCGCCGTAGAGGTGATCGCGGTCGGCGTCGGACATCGTCGGCTGCCACACCTTGTCCTCGGACCAGTTGGCGCGGATGTCGTCGGTGCCGGACCAGTAACCGACCGCCAGTCCGGCCGCGTAGGCGGCGCCGAGCGCGGTCGTTTCGGTGATCACCGGCCGCACTACCGGCACATCCAGGATGTCGGCCTGGAATTGCATGAGCAGTTCGTTGGCGACCATTCCGCCGTCGACCTTGAGGGTGGTCAATTCGACGCCCAGATTCTCCGCCTCGGCGTCGGCGCGCATCGCGTCGATCACCTCGCGGGTCTGAAATGCGGTGGCCTCCAACACCGCTCGGGCCAGATGCGCCTTCGTGACGAAGCGGGTGAGTCCGGTGATCACGCCGCGCGCGTCCGGCCGCCATCGCGGTGCGAACAGACCGGAGAAGGCGGGGACGATGTAGGTGCCGCCGTTGTCGTCGACGCTGCGGGCCAGCGGTTCGATCTCCGCCGCGGATTCGACGATGCCGAGATTGTCACGCAACCACTGCACCAGGGATCCGGTCACCGCGATGGAACCCTCCAGCGCGTACACCGCGGGCTGGTCGCCGAGCCGGTAACACACCGTGGTCAGCAGACCGTGCTTGCTGAACACCGGCGTGGTACCGGTGTTGAGCAGCATGAAGTTGCCGGTTCCGTAGGTGTTCTTCGCCTCGCCCGGTGAGAGGCAGGCCTGCCCGAACGTCGCGGCCTGCTGATCGCCGAGGATGCCGGCCACCGGAACCCCCGCGAGCGGACCGGCGGAGATCTCGGCGTACACCTCCGAGGAGCTGTGGATCTGCGGCAGCATCGAGACGGGAACGCCGAATTCCGCGCAGATCTGCGAATCCCATTGCAAGGTCTCGAGATTCATCAGCATGGTGCGGGAGGCGTTGGTGACGTCGGTGAGGTGGCGGCCGGTCAGCTTCCACAGGATCCAGCTGTCCATGGTGCCGAAGCACAGGTCACCGGCCTCCGCGCGGGCGCGCGCACCGTCGACGTTGTCGAGGATCCAGCGCAGCTTGGGACCCGCGAAATACGTGCTCAGCGGCAGCCCGGTCCGGTCGGCGTAGCGCGCGGGGCCGACGTCACCGGCCAGCTCCTCGCACAGCGCTGCGGTGCGGGTGTCCTGCCAGACGATGGCGTTGGCGACCGGCCTGCCGGTGGCACGGTCCCAGACCACGGTGGTTTCGCGCTGATTGGTGACCCCGACCGCTGCGATGTCGTCGGCGCCGATCCCGGCATCCTCGAGCGCCGCACCGATCACGAGTTCGGTATTGCGCCAGATGGTTTCGGCATCGTGCTCGACCCAGCCCGGCCGGGGGAACAGCTGTTCGTGCTCGCGCTGCCCGAGGCCGGCGATGCGGCCGGAGCGGTCGAACACGATGCACCGGCTCGAGGTTGTCCCCTGGTCGATGGCGGCCACGAAGCGTCGCATCCGTGCAGGCTACTAAACCTCGCACGCGCCGCGCATCACATCGCCGCACGCCCGGCGGTGGACTAGGGTGAAAGCGATTACCGACGGGTAACGCAGGACGATCCCACCGAACAGTGCGGAGGAAGTCGAGCGATGAACGAGAAGTCACACGGTCAGCACACCGGCGAACTGGGGCCCGAGCAGCGGGAGGCCAGCTGGGAAAGCCTGGGCGCCAAGCATTTCGACGTCATCGTGATCGGTGGCGGGGTCGTCGGCGCGGGCATCGCCCTCGATGCCGCCACCCGGGGCCTGGAGGTGGCCCTGGTGGAGGCGCGCGATCTGGCCTCGGGCACCTCGAGCCGTTCGTCGAAGATGTTCCACGGCGGTCTGCGCTACCTCGAGCAGCTGGAATTCGGGCTGGTCCGCGAGGCGCTGCGGGAACGTGAGCTGAGCCTGAAGACCTTGGCTCCGCATCTGGTGAAACCGCTGCGCTTCCTCTACCCGCTGACCCATCGCGGCTGGGAGCGGCCCTACGTCGCCTCGGGCCTGGTGCTCTACGACACCATGGGCGGAGCGAAATCGGTTCCGGGCCAACATCATGTGACCCGATCGGGAGCGCTGCGCCTGGCGCCCGGCGTACGCCGGGACGCGCTGATCGGCGGTGTCACCTACTACGACACCGTGGTCGACGACGCCCGCCACACGATGACGGTGGCCCGCACCGCCGCCCACTACGGTGCGGTGATCCGCACGTCGACCCAGGTCGTGGATTTCCTGCGGGAGGCCGACCGGGTGGTCGGAGTGAAGGTGCGCGACAGCGAGGACGGGCGCAAGACCGAGGTCCGCGGACATGTGGTGATCAACGCGACGGGCGTGTGGACCGACGAACTGCAGGCGCTGTCGCATGTTCGCGGCCGATTCCATGTGCGCGCGTCCAAAGGCGTGCATATCGTCGTGCCGCGCGATCGGATCGCCAGTGACGCCGCGCTGATTCTGCGCACCCAGACCTCGGTGCTGTTCGTGATTCCGTGGGGGAGCAATCACTGGATCGTCGGTACGACCGACACCGATTGGAATCTGGATCTGGCCCACCCGGCCGCCACCAAGGCCGATATCGACTATCTGCTCGAACGGATCAACGAGGTACTGGTCACCCCGCTCACCCAGGACGACATCCAGGGTGTGTACGCCGGGCTGCGGCCGCTGTTGGCCGGGGAGAGTGACGAGACCTCCAAGCTGTCGCGCGAGCACGCGGTGGCGCAGATCGCTCCGGGCCTGGTCGCCATCGCGGGTGGTAAATACACCACCTACCGGGTGATGGCCTACGACGCGGTGGATCTGGCCGTCCACGACATTCCGCAGCGGGTGTCGTCCTCGATCACCGACAAGGTGCCGCTGCTCGGCGCCGACGGCTACTTCGCCCTGCTCAACCAGACGCCGCAGCTGGCGCAGACCTACGGTGTGCATCCCTACCGCATCGAACATCTGCTCAACCGGTACGGCTCCCTGATCACCGATGTCCTCGATCTGGCCGAGGGCAAACCCGAACTGCTGCAGCCGATTACGGACGCGCCCGGTTACCTGCGGGTGGAGGCCGTCTACGCGGCGGTCGCCGAGGGGGCGCTGCATCTGGACGACATCCTGGCCCGGCGCACCCGGATCTCCATCGAGTTCTCCCATCGGGGCACCGAATGCGCCGACGAGGTGGCGCGGCTGGTGGCGCCGGTGCTGGGCTGGGACGAGGAGCAGATCCGGCGCGAGGTGAGTACGTACAACGCCCGGGTCGATGCCGAGATCCGGTCCCAGACCCAACCCGACGACGTGTCGGCCGACGCCCTGCGCGCCGCCGCACCGGAACCTCGCCCGGAGATCCTGGAGCCGGTGCCGCTGCCTCAGGCATAGCGCCGCGCGCGGTGTGCGGCTAGGGGGCGGTCGACGTGGGCGCCGAGGTGTGACCGGAATGGACCGGGCCCGTACTCACCGAGTGCTGCAGCGCATAGGTGAACAGGACGGTGGCCGCGATGGCGATGGCCGTGATCAGCAGCTGGGTGACAAGCCGTGTGCTACGCCGCATCGCGGTGCTCGCATATGTCATCTGCCCTGCTTCCCGACCGGTGACGATCTGTGTCGCCCTTATGTCGCATTCACGCTCCGAAGTGTTAGCGGCCGAAAGAAATAGAGCTATTGATCGGCAAACATCACGGCTCGTGCCCGGTCAGCGGCGAGTCCGGCCCGCCGCTCCCGGTTCCGGCGTCTCGGGGGCGGGCTGACAGCGGGGACAGAAGTAGATCCCGCGTTCGGTGGCCGGGGCGGAGGCGGCTTCCGGGCCGAGCGTGCGGACGAGGACCATCGATCCGCAGCGGGGGCACGGTTGACCCCGGCGGCCGTAGACCACCGCGGGCCGGGGTGGATGGTGTGCGGCTCGGACGAGGATGCGGTGTGCGGCGTCGACGAGCCCGGGGAGATCGGGTACCGCGGCGACCGGGGTGGCCGGGTGGACCCGCTCGGCGAAACAGATCTCGCTGCGGAAGATGTTGCCGACTCCCGCCATGGTCGTCTGATCGAGCAGCGCGAGTCCGATCGGCCGCTCCGGATCCGCGCGCAGCCGCCGGACCGCCTCGGCCGCATCCCAATTCGGGCCCAGCAGATCCGGGCCGAGATGGTCGACGGCGGTGTGCTCGTCGGCGAGGCGTAGCACCTCGACCAGGCCGAGGGAGAACCCGACGGCTTCGGTGTCGGCAGTGGCGAGAATCAGTCGCGCGGTGAATCCGGGTTTGGTCCACCGCTGCCCCGGGCGGTAGACCCGCCAGGTGCCTTCCATCTTCAGATGGGTGTGGATGCTGAGCTTCTCGGTGCGCACGAACAGGTGTTTGCCGTAACTGCCGACGCTGTCGACCCGGCTGCCGCGCAGATCGAGCGTGGCATAGCGCGGGACGCGGAAATCACTGCGCGTCAGTGTCTTTCCCGCCAGCGCGGTCCGCAGCCGCGCCGCCGCGAGATAGACGGTATCTCCTTCCGGCATCGGCGTTCACCACCGGTGCCGGCGGACGAGGCGGGCCGGTCTCATGCTGTGCTCCGCAGCCGGAAGCCCCGGGGAGTGGTGTGGAAACCGGCGTCGGTGAGGAAGGTGGCGAAGGTGTTGCCGTGCACCGATTCCCCGTCGACGCGTTCGACGACCAGGGAGTCGATCCGGCGGTCGTGGACCAGGGCCGCGAGCGCCGCCGCGGCCTCGGTCCGGATTTCGGGGTCTTCGGTGAAGGTGAGCAGCGTCTTACCGCCGCGTTCCAGGTACAGGGCCAGTTCGCCCGCGGCCAGGACCACCAGAGCCCCCGCCTTGCGGCCCGGGCGATGTCCGGCGCCCTCGCCCGCGTTCTTCGGCCACGGCAGGGCGGCGCCGTACGGATTGGCCGGATCGCAGGCGGCGAGTGCGACCGTGCCGACCCGGCCGGTGCCGGCGCCCGCCCGGTCGGAATCGTAGGAGCGCAGCCGATCCACCACGTCGGTGGTGGAGAACTGCGCGCCGCCGAGGGTGTCGACGAAATAGCCGCGCCGGCACCGTCCGCGATCCTCGAATTCGGTGAGCACCCGGTACATCAGCGCGAACCCGCCCGGAATCTCCTCGTTCTGCACCGAACCGCGGGTCAGCACGCCGTAGCGCTCCAGCAGCAGATCCGCGGTGGCGTGGGCGCGAATCGTGTTGTCCGGCAGGCGCTGTGGCAGCAGCGACCATCGCCCGGCCACGGCGGGTGGGCCGGTCCGGGTCGGCATCGCCGGTCGCGGCAGGTACATGCGTCCGCGCGGAGTGCGCCGCGGGGTGCGATGGGCGGTGGTGCTGCGGGTGGTGCCGGCCAGCCGCGCCCGGACCGGAGCGAAGGTGTCGCCGGACAGATATCCGGCCCACACCAGTTCCCACAGTGCCGCCGCGACGGCCGCGTCGTCGAGCACGCCGGTCGCATCGGACAGTTGCCGGAAGAAATAGGCGCCGCCCGCCACCGCGACGAGCTGATTGCCGGCGGAGGCGCCCGATTCGGAAGCGGCCGTGGCGTCGGCGTCGAGCGCGATCGCGTCGGTCGCCACCGTCATCTCCGCACCCAACGCCGTCAGCAGCCGCAGCTGCACGTCGGTGAAGTCGATCTCCTGCGGTGGCCCCAGCGTGACCGGCGCCTGATCCGCCGGATGCAGGGCGATCCAGCCGTCCTTGGCGGTGATGGCGCCGTGACCGGACCACAGCACCTCACCGGAGGCGGTGAGTTCGTCGAGCATCGCCGGTGTGTAGTCACGCACCCGCGAGGGCAGGATGAGCGACTCCCACGCGGAAGCCGGAATCGGCACGCCCGCAAGCTGTTCCACCACCGCGGCCACCCCGTCCACGCCGCGCAGTGTCGAGGTGCCGATATGCTGCCACGCCGGCAGGAACCGGCCGAACGCGCCCGTGGATACCGGCTCGACCTCCTTGCGCGCGGCGGCCAGCGAACGGCGCCGCAGCCGGCGCAACACCTGCGCGTCGCACCATTCCGCACCGGCCGAACCCGGCGTGAATTCGCCTTCCACCACTCGCTTCTCGGCTCCGAGCCGATGCAGTGCGGTGGCGGCGACGGCCGGGCCGATCCCGAAGCGCCGGGCGACGGCGTCGAGCGTGAACGGGGCGTGGGTGCGGGCGTAGCGGGCGACCAGATCACCCAGCGGATCGGCGACCGGTTCGATGAAGGCCGCCGGCGTGCCGATCGGCAGGGGGACGCCCAGGGCATCGCGCAACCGGGCGGCGTCTTCGATCGCCGTCCACCACCGCGATCCCGCGAACGACACCTCCAGAACCCGCCTGGCCTGCAGTAATTCGGCGAACCACGGGCCCGGGTCCGCGGTGCAGCGCTCGGCCGCCTCGGCCGGGGTGAGTGGGCCGAGCAGTCGCAACAGGTCGGCGAGCCCTTCCGCGTCGCGGGCATGGCGTTCGGGAGTGAGCCGTTGCAGTTCGCGTTCGGTCAGTTCGAGGACCGCGGCGTCGAGGAGTTCGCGCAGTTCCACCCGGCCCAGCAGTTCGGCGAGCAGGCTCGAGTCCA
Source organism: Nocardia sp. MDA0666 (assembly GCF_003023875.1). Lineage (NCBI taxonomy): Bacteria > Bacillati > Actinomycetota > Actinomycetes > Mycobacteriales > Nocardiaceae > Nocardia > Nocardia sp. MDA0666. Next base: position 118,289 of record NZ_PYHT01000010.1, on the reverse strand, counting down.
GCGACAGCGCGGCCGCGCGGCGCTCGGCCAGCGGACTGTCGCCCTCGTACATGAACTGGCCGATGTAGTCGAACAGCAACGCATTGGCGAACGGCGAGGGGGAGGCCGTCTCGACCTCGACCAGTCGCAATTTGCGCCGCGCCACATTCGTCAGCAGATCCCGCAGGGCGGGCAGATCGTAGACGTCGCGCAAACATTCGCGCACCGTTTCCAGCAGGATCGGAAAATCCGGGAATTTCCTTGCCACATCGAGCAATTGGGCCGCGCGCTGGCGCTGCTGCCACAGTGGCGCGCGGCGGCCGGGATCCCGGCGCGGCAACAGCAGTGCCCGCGCCGCGCATTCGCGGAAGCGGGAGGCGAACAGCGCCGACCCGCCCACCTGCTCGGTCACCACGTCGTCGATCTCGTCCGGTTCGAAGACGAACAGTTCCGCGCCCGGCGGATCGTCGGTGGTATCGGGCAGCCGCACCACGATGCCGTCGTCGGAGGCGGTCGGCGCGGCATCGACCCCGAATCGCTCCCGCAGCCGCGCGCCCACGGCGAGCGCCCACGGCGCATGCACCGGTAATCCGAAGGGCGAGTGCAGGATCAGCCGCCAATCGCCGAGCTCGTCGCGAAAGCGTTCGACCAGCAGGGTGCGGTCGGTCGGCAGATGGCCGGTGGCTCGGCGCTGTTCGGCCAGCAGTGTGACCAGATTCGCGGTCGCGAAATCGTCCAGGCCGGCGGCATGGACGAGCTGTTCGAGTTCGACCAGTTCACCGCCCTTCCTACCGGCCGTGGAGTCCGTGGCTGCCGCGCGGGCGCGGGAGGGCGTGCGCCGGGTGGCGCCGTTTCCGCTGGGGTCGAGGGCCGCACCGTCGAGCGCCGAATCGAAACCGCCCGCATCCCGCACGAGTTCCTCGACCCGCCCGGCCGGTGCGCGCTCGACGGCCTGACCGGCCGTGCGGACGAATTCACCCAGGGCCGCGCCCAATTCGGCCGGCCGCCCGAGGGAGTCGCCGTGCCAGAAGGGCAGCCGGCCGGGCAGACCGAAGGCGGGGGACACGAGAACCCGGTCGTGGGTGATGTCCTCGATGCGCCAGCTGGTCGCGCCGAGGGCGAACACATCGCCCACTCGCGATTCGTAGACCATCTCCTCATCGAGTTCACCTACCCGCGAGGCCTTTTCGCCGACCATGAACACCGGGAACAGTCCGCGGTCGGGAATCGCGCCGCCGGAGGTGACCGCGAGGCGCTGCGCGCCGGGACGCCCGGTCAACGTGCCCGCATCGCGATCCCACACCAGCCGCGGACGCAGTTCGGCGAATTCGTCGGAGGGGTAGCGGCCCGACAGCAGGTCCAGCACCGATTCGTACGCCGAGCGCGGCAGGGCGGCGAAACTGCCTGTCCCCCTGACGGTTTCGAACCAATCGTCGACATCGATCGGTTCCAGCGCGCAGGCTGCCACGGTCTGCTGGGCGAGGATGTCGAGGGGATGGGCGGGGATCTTCAACTCCTCGATCTGTCCCGCCGTCATCCGCATCGACGCCACCGCGCAGTGGATCACGTCGGTGCGGTGTTTGGGGAAGATCACCCCGCGTGAGATCTCACCCACCTGATGTCCGGCGCGACCGACCCGCTGCAGCCCGCCGGCGACCGACGGCGGCGCCTCGACCTGCACCACCAGATCCACCGCGCCCATATCGATACCGAGTTCGAGGCTGCTGGTCGCCACCACGCACCGCAACCGGCCGCTCTTGAGGTCGTCCTCGATGATGGCGCGCTGTTCCTTGCTCACCGAACCGTGATGGGCCCGCGCCAGCAACGGCGCCGCCCCGTGATTGACCTCGGTCGGTGACCCGAGTTGTGCGGGCGGCGCGTGCTCGCGGCGTCCCGCGACCTCCTCCGCCTCGTCCGGTTCGGCGACGCGCTCGGCGTATTCCTCGTTCAGCCGCGCCGTCAGGCGTTCGGCCAGCCGCCGCGAATTCGCGAACACGATCGACGAACGATGCGCCAGCACCAGATCCACGATCGCGGCATCCACATGCGGCCAGATCGAACCCGGCTGATCGGATTCGCCCGGCTCGGTCATATCCGCCACCGGCACCCGCACCGACAGGTCGAACGTTTTCGGCGCCGGCGGCGAGACGATCGTGATCGGCGCCGAACCGACCAGGAAGCGCCCCACCTCCTGCGGCGGCCGGACGGTGGCCGACAACCCGATGCGCTGGGCGGGCCGCTCGGTGAGCTGGTCGAGCCGGGCCAGCGACAGGGCCAGATGTGCCCCGCGCTTGGAACCGGCGATCGCGTGCACCTCGTCCACGATCACGGTGCCGACCTGCGACAACGTCTCGCGTGCCGCCGAGGTGAGCATCAGGTACAGCGATTCCGGCGTCGTGATCAGGATGTCGGGCGGCCGGCGCTGCAAGGTACGCCGGTCGGCCGGGGTGGTGTCGCCCGAACGCACGCCGACGCTGATCTCCGGGGCGGGCATACCGAGGCGGGCGGCCGTGCGGGTGATGCCCACCAGGGGTGCGCGCAGATTGCGCTCGACATCGACCGCCAGTGCCTTGAGCGGGGAGATGTAGAGCACGGCGGTGCGCTGCGGACCGTCCGTGGGCTCGCGGGTGGCGAGCCGGTCGATCGCCCACAGGAAGGCCGACAGCGTCTTGCCCGACCCGGTCGGCGCGATCACCAAGGTGTGTTCTCCGGCGGAGATCGCCTCCCAGGCCCCCAGCTGGGCGGTCGTGGGCGCGGGGAACGCACCGTCGAACCACTCCTGGGTCGGCCGGGAGAACTGCTGCATGGGTTCAGTCTGCACCCGGGCACCGACATCGAGTCCGGGCGGCGATGTGTGCGGGGGTATTTCCCGGGCCGCACCTCGCCGGACGGGGGTGGCCGGATCGGCGCCGGTCCACGGCTCGTCCCGATAGGCTGGCCGCGAACGCGGTGGATACCGACGATGGGACCGACCATGAGCGAGCGCCCCGACACTGTGACCGAGATCCCGGCCGACCCCGCCCAGGTCACGAACGACCCGGACAATCCGCCGGTCCCGCCCGGCACGCTGCTGCTGGAATTGGTGCCGGTCCCGGTGCGCGATATCGATCGGGGGATCGAGTTCTATCGCGATCGGGTCGGATTTCATCTCGATGTCGACGTGGCTCCCGCACCGGGTGTGCGCATCGCGCAGCTGACCCCGCCCGGTTCGGCCTGTTCGATCCTGCTCTCCGAAGGCGTCCCCACCACCGCCGGCGCGGTCGGTTCCCTGCATGGGCTGCATCTGGTGGTGGCCGATATCGAGGCTGCTCGCGCGGATCTCGTCGCGCGCGGCGTCGCCGTAGGTGCGGTCGAAGATGTCGGCGGGGGTGTGCTGTACGCCCATTTCGCCGATCCCGACGGCAACACATGGAGTTTGCAGTACATGCCCTGGCGGTAGCGGGCGCGTTCATTGCCGAACGGTTGCGATCCGCCGAACCGTGCCTCACCTCGCACCGCCTGCCCGCTAGTGTTTGAGACTATGTGTAACAGTAACGGGTTACAGCGGCGTGGCCTGGCGATCGGATGCGGCGGCACGGTGGGGGCGGCCTGGATCGTGGCGGCGCTGGCGGCGGTGCGAGACGTGCTGGAGTGGGACCCGCGCGAGGCCGACGCGCTGATCGGCACCTCCGCCGGTGCGGAGATGGTGACGATGCTGGCTTCGGGGATCTCCGTCGACGATCTGGTGGCGATGCAGCGCGGCACCGTCGCCGATCCGATCCTGGCCCGGCACATGGCCGACGAACCGGGCCGCTTCCCGCCGCTGCCCCGACCGCGCCTCGGTGCACCGCGAATGGCGTTGCACGGCAATCGTTCCCGGCAAGCGCTGCTGAGCGCGAGCAGTCGGCTGCTGCCGGTCGGCGGCGGCGATGCGAGCTGGTTGCAGCGCCTGGCCACCGACCTGAACCACGATCGGGACTGGTTCGCCCATCCGGCCGCATGGCTGGTCGCGATGGACTACGACTCCGGCGAGCGGGTCGCCTTCGGCGCACCGGAGGCGCCGGCCGCAACGGTCGGCCAGGCGCTGCGGGCGTCGTGGGCGGTTCCGGGCTGGTTCCCGCCGGTGCCGATCGCTGGCCGGCGGTTCGTCGACGGCGGTGCCGCCTCCACCGCTTCGGTGGATCTGCTGCTGCCGCTGCACCTGGACGAACTGGTTGTGCTGACCCCGATGGCCTCGGTGCGGTCGGTGCCCGCGGGCGGGCCCGGGCACTGGCTCGAGCGTCAGCTCCGCAGGCCGATGAGCGCGCAACTGGACTCCGAGATCGCCGCCGTGCGCGCGACCGGAACCCGCGTGCTGCGACTGGCGGTGACCGCCGCCGACCTCGCGGTCATGGGCCCGAATTTCATGGACGGCCGCCGCCGCGGCGAGACCTTCGAACACAGTCTGCGCAGCACCCGCCGCGCCATGGAACGGAGTGAATTCGCATGAACCTGTTCGGTAACGGCTATCCGACGATCGACCTCGCCGCGGCCCGGGTCCTGGTCACCGGCGCCGGACGCGGTATCGGCCGGGCCACCGCGGAAATGTTCGCGCACAAGGGATCCGAGGTCGTCCTCGCCGATGTGGACCTCGCGGCCGCCACCGACGCGGCGGCCGGCCTCGGTGCCCGCGCCGTCGAACTCGACGTGCGCGACCGGGAGCGGTGGGACGAGGTCGTCGCCGACCTGGGCCGGATCGACATCCTGGTGAACAACGCCGGAGTGATGCCCGCGGGCCCGTTCCTCAGCGAACCGGATGCGGTGGGGCACACCACGATCGATGTGAACGTCTGGGGACTCATCCACGGCATGCGAGCCGTCGCGCCGGCGATGATCGATCGCGGCCGCGGTCATATCGTCAACGTCGCCTCGCTGGCCGGCAAGATTCCGCTGCCCGGTCTGGCGGTGTACAACGCGAGCAAATTCGCCGCCGTCGGGCTGTCGGCCGCGACCCGGCTGGAATTCGCCGAATCCGGGGTCAGCGTGAGTTGTGTGCTGCCCGCCGCGGTGCGCACCCGGCTGTCCTCGGGGCTGACCCTGGGACGCGGGCTGCCCACGGTCGACCCGGTCGACGTCGCCACCGCGATCGTCAAGACCTGCCGCACCCGCCGAGCCGAGGTGGCGGTGCCGCAGTACCTCGACCCCGTCGACATCGCGCTGGCGGCCGCGCCTGAATCGGTCGTGCGCAGGGTGCGCGGCCTCTTCGACGGCGACCGGGCGCTGCACCCGGGCGATGCGGGGGTGCGGGCCGTCTACGAGGAGCAGGTCCGCGCCATCGGCCGCGAACCGGAGCGCTAGACGTTCAGCCGAACCGAATGCCTTGTGCCAGCGGCAGTTCGGTGGAGTAGTTGACCGTATTGGTGGCGCGGCGCATATACGCCTTCCAGGAGTCGGACCCCGATTCGCGCCCGCCGCCGGTCTGTTTCTCACCGCCGAACGCACCGCCGATCTCCGCCCCCGAGGTGCCGATGTTCACATTGGCGATGCCGCAATCGGAGCCGTCGGCGGCGAGAAACCGTTCCGCCTCACGCTGGTCCCCGGTGAAGATGGCCGACGACAGCCCTTGCGGTACACCGTTGTGCAGGGCGATCGCGGAGTCGAGATCGTCATAGGTGAGCACGTAGAGAATCGGCGCGAAGGTCTCCTCGCGCACGATCGCGGTCTGGGCGGGCATCCGGATGAGGGCCGGGCGCACATAGTAGGAGTCGCCGCCGCCGACCTCGACCCGCTCACCGCCGCAGATCACTTCACCGCCGTCGGCGACCGCACGGTCGATCGCCGCCCGCATCGCGGTGTGGGCTCGGCCATCGATCAGCGGTCCGACCATTACCGAGTCGTCGAACGGATTGCCCACGGGCAGTTGGCGATACGCCGTGCTCATCCGATCCAGCAGTGGTCCGACCACGTCCGCGTGGGCGATGACCCGGCGCAATGTCGTGCACCGCTGTCCGGCCGTTCCCGCCGCGGCGAAAACCACTGCCCGCGTGGTGAGGTCGAGATCCGCGGACGGGGTGACGATCGCGGCGTTGTTACCGCCCAGCTCGAGCAGGCACCGGCCGAAGCGGGCCGCCACCCGGGGTGCCACCGCCTGCCCCATCCGCACCGATCCGGTGGCGCTGACCAGGGCCACCCGCTCGTCGTCGACGAGCTGGGTGCCGACCTCGGCGCCACCCTGGATCAGCTGATGGATCTGCGGGTCGGCGCCGACGTCGAGGGCCGCGCGCCGCAGCAGCGCATCGCAGGCCAGCGCGGTCAACGGCGTCGTCTGCGAGGGCTTCCACACCACGGTGTCGCCGCAGACCAGCGCGATCGCGGTATTCCACGACCAGACCGCGACCGGGAAGTTGAACGCCGAGATCACCCCGACCACACCGAGCGGATGCCACGTCTCCATGAGCCGATGCCCGGGCCGCTCGGAGGCCATGGTGCGGCCGTAGAGCTGGCGGGACAGACCGACGGCGAATTCGCAGACGTCGATCATCTCCTGGACCTCACCGCGGGCCTCGGCGCCGATCTTGCCCGCCTCCAGGGTGACGAGTTGGGCCAGCGCGTCCAGATTGTCGGTCAGTAGTCGTCCCAGGCGCCGCACCACGGCGGCGCGTTGCGGCGCGGGGACGGTACGCCATGTCTGAAAAGCGCTGTGCGCCTTGTCGATCGCGCTTGTCACCTCGAATGCGGAGGTGGCCGGGACACGCATCAGCTCACCGCCGGTGATCGGTGTGCGGGCGGGCAGGTCGCCCGAGTCGACCGGGTCGACGCCGAGTTCGAGCAGCAGGCGCGCGGCTCGGTCGCGGAGTTCGTCGGTGGTGGGCAGAACGGGTGCGGATGTCATGTGCGGCTCCGTTTCCGACATCGATTCGTGGGTGACTTCGCACCGGTGGGAGATCGTTTCCGGCCCCGGCCACCGCCCGCTGGGTTAGCCTTCGCTGATGGCGGATGCACCTGCGAAACCTGTTCTCGACGATATCGATCGGCTCCTGATCCGCGAATTGATGGCCGACGGCCGGGCCACGCTGTCCAATCTCGCCGAGAAGGCCAGTCTGTCGGTATCCGCGGTGCAGTCGCGGGTGCGCCGGCTCGAGGCGCGCGGCGTGATCCGCGGATATTCCGCGAAGGTCGATCCGGAGGCGCTGGGACAACTGCTGTCGGCATACGTCGCGATCACTCCTCTCGATCCGTCACAGCCCGACGATGCTCCGGCCCTGCTGCAGCACATCCCCGGCATCGAGGAATGTCATTCGGTGGCGGGGGAGGAGAGCTACATGCTGCTCGTCCGGGTGGCCTCGCCCCGGCATCTCGAACAGTTGCTGCAGGAGATCCGCGCCACCGCCAATGTCCGCACCCGAAGCACCATCATTCTGCAGACATTCTATGACAGGTGAGACTGGATCGTAATTTATCCGATTGTTCGTAGTGAAACCGTAAATATTTTCGTATCCTGTGGGTGTGACCCTCGAACTGGAGCGCCCCGGAACGGCCGACGCGGAGGTCACGAACCCGGCGTCGGTCACCGCCTCGCGCGTACACGACATCTTGTCCGCCCATATGCTCGCTGACGGTTTCGATCTGGTGCTGGACCTGCGCAGATCGCGGGGACGCAACCTGGTCGACGCCCGCGACGGCACCGTCTATCTGGATATGTTCGGCTTCTTCGCGTCTTCGGCGCTGGGGATGAACCATCCGGCGCTGGCGGCGAATGCCCGCTTTCGCGCCGAACTCACCACGGCCGCACTGAACAAGCCCAGTAACTCCGATGTCTATACGGTCGCGATGGCGCGCTTCGTCGACACCTTCGCGCGCGTCCTCGGCGATCCGGCACTGCCGCACCTGTTCTTCATCGACGGCGGCGCGATGGCGGTCGAGAACGCGCTCAAGGTCGCCTTCGACTGGAAGAGCCGCCACAACGCGATGCACGGCCGCCCGGCCGACCTCGGCACGAAGGTGCTGCATCTGACCGGCGCCTTCCACGGCCGCTCCGGCTACACCCTGTCGCTGACCAATACCGACCCGATCAAGACCGAACGATTCCCCGCCTTCGACTGGCCGCGCATCGAGACCCCCTACCTGTGTCCCGGTGTCGACATCGAGGCCGCCGAGCAGCGTGCGCTGGCGCAGGCCCGGGCCGCGTTCGCCGAAAATCCGCATGACATAGCGTGTTTCATCGCCGAGCCGATACAGGGCGAGGGCGGCGACCGGCATATGCGACCGGAATTTCTCCGGCACATGCAGGAGCTGTGCCACGAGCACGACGCGCTGTTCCTCGTCGACGAGGTGCAGACCGGCGTCGCGATGACCGGCTCGATCTGGGCCTACCAGCAGTTCGGCCTGCGACCCGATGTGGTCGCGTTCGGTAAGAAGACACAGGTCTGCGGAATCATGGCCGGCGGGCGCGTCGACGAGGTGCCCGACAACGTGTTCGCGGTGAGTTCGCGGATCAATTCCACCTGGGGCGGCAACCTCGCCGATATGGTGCGGGCGCGGCGCATCCTCGAGGTGGTCGAGGCCGAAGACCTGGCCGCCCGCGCGAAGGAACTGGGCGCCCTGTTGCTCGACCGGCTGCGCGCGCTCGCCGACCGGCACGAGCGGCTGACCGATCCGCGTGGCCGCGGCCTGATGTGCGCGGTGACGCTGGAGTCCGCCGAACTGCGCGACGCCGTCCTCGCCGATCTGCGGCAGCGCGAACGGGTACTGTTCCTCGGAACCGGCGAGCGCGGCCTCCGGTTCCGGCCGCCGCTGACGGTCGCCGCCGATGAGCTCGAGCGGGCGGTGGATGCCCTGGATCGCGTCCTCACGGGCATGGCCGATCGGTGACGATTCCCGGCTCGCGGAAGCTCGTCCGGGCCGTCGTTGTGGCACTTCACCAGCGGTTTTCTGCTGGCAGGTAGTCAATAAGGGTACTGGTCGGTAGCCCCCACTGGAATTCCGCCGGACTGCGCCACTGGTTACACTCCGGGGCATGACGAGTGTCCAGAGTCAGCCTTCGCCGGGTTCGGCGGGCGCCCCCGATATCCACACCACCGCAGGGAAGCTGGCTGATCTGCGCAATCGGCTGGAAGAGGCCCAGCACCCGATGGGTGAGGGCGCGGTCGAGAAGGTCCACGCCAAGGGCAAGCTGACCGCGCGCGAGCGCATCCTGGCCCTGCTGGACGAGGGTTCGTTCGTGGAGATGGACGCGCTGGCCCGGCACCGCAGCGTCAACTTCGGCCTGGAGAACAACCGTCCGCTCGGCGACGGCGTGGTGACCGGCTACGGCACCATCGACGGCCGCGACGTCTGCATCTTCAGCCAGGACTCGACGGTCTTCGGTGGCAGCCTCGGTGAGGTCTACGGCGAGAAGATCGTCAAGGTCATGGACCTCGCGGTCAAGACGGGCCGCCCGCTGATCGGCATCAACGACGGCGCCGGCGCTCGCATCCAGGAGGGCGTGGTCTCGCTCGGTCTCTACGGCGAGATCTTCCACCGCAACATCCAGGCCTCCGGTGTGATCCCGCAGATCTCGCTGATCATGGGCGCCGCGGCCGGTGGGCACGTGTACTCCCCGGCGCTGACCGACTTCGTCGTGATGGTCGACCAGTCCAGCCAGATGTTCATCACCGGTCCGGACGTGATCAAGACCGTCACCGGTGAAGAGGTCACCATGGAGGAGCTGGGCGGCGCCCACACCCACATGGTGAAGTCCGGTACCGCGCACTACGTCGCCTCCGGCGAGCAGGACGCGCTGGACTGGGTCAAGGACCTGCTGAGCTACCTGCCCAGCAACAACCGCGCCGAGGCCCCGCGCTTCCCGGCCACCGACCCGATCGCCGGCGCGATCGAGGATTCGCTGACCGAGGAGGACATCGAGCTCGACACCCTGATCCCGGATTCGCCGAACCAGCCGTACGACATGCACGAGGTCATCCGGCGCCTGGTCGACGACGATGAGTTCTTCGAGGTACAGGCCGAGCGCGCGATGAACGTCATCGTCGGCTTCGCCCGCATCGACGGCCGCAGTGTGGGTTTCGTGGCCAACCAGCCCACCCAGTTCGCCGGCTGCCTCGACATCGACGCCTCGGAGAAGGCCGCGCGGTTCGTGCGCACCTGCGACGCGTTCAACATTCCGATCATCACGCTGGTCGACGTTCCGGGCTTCCTGCCGGGCACGGGCCAGGAGTACAACGGCATCATCCGCCGCGGTGCGAAGCTGCTCTACGCCTACGGTGAGGCCACTGTGGGCAAAATCACGGTCATCACTCGCAAGGCCTACGGCGGCGCGTACGACGTGATGGGTTCCAAGCACATGGGCGCCGATGTGAACCTGGCGTGGCCCACCGCCCAGATCGCCGTCATGGGCGCCTCGGGCGCGGTCGGCTTCGTCTACCGCAAGAAGCTGCAGCAGGCCGCCGCGGAGGGCGCCGATGTCGACGCGCTGCGCCTCGAGCTGCAGAACGAGTACGAGGACACGTTGGTCAACCCGTACGTGGCGGCCGAACGCGGCTACGTCGACGCGGTGATCCCGCCCTCGCACACCCGCGGCCAGATCGTCTCCGCACTGCGCTTGCTCGAACGGAAGATGGTTACTCTTCCGCCGAAGAAGCACGGCAACATTCCGCTCTGATCCGACGATATGTGCGGTAGCGGAGGCACACTTTCCGGATGAGTGATGTGTTCGCACCGCGCAGGATCGCCGCATCCGGGCGAAGATGGTAGGAAAAGGCCCTCATTCGATGAGGGCCGCACGAATACCCTTCGCGGCGTGGGCTCGTCCCGCACCGTGAACGCCGGACCCTTCGGGGCCGGCACAGAACAGGAGGAGTTGGCGCTGTGACGGCTGTGGCTGACGAAGAGATATTGCGCGCTGCCGAAGTGGATTTGGCGGTCGACGAATTCGGTGACGACGACACGAAGCTCGTATCCGTCACCGCTGCCGTCGAGGTCGAGGCCGGTCACGGACCGGTCATCCGCGTCCTGAAGGGTTCGCCCACCGACGAGGACCTCGCCGCACTGGTCACCGTGTTCGCTGCCGCGAGCGCGAATGCCGGCGCGCCGCAGGACCAGGGCCCGGTGGACAACTGGGGCCGGCCCACCATGATGCACCGCGGTACCTCGCCGTTCTCCCCGTACGCCTTCCCCTACCTGTCGCACCTCCGCGGCTGACGTGACGGGATTCGTTCTCGGTTCCGCCTCGCCCGCGCGGCTGCAAGTGCTGCGCGCGGCCGGGCTGGATCCGGTGGTGCGAATATCCGAGGTCGACGAGGACGCGGTCGCCGCGGCCCTGCCGCCGGACACGGCGCCCGCCGGGGTGGTCACCGCCCTCGCCGCGGCCAAGGCCCACACCGTGGCCGCCGGCCTGATCGCCGACGCCGCGGCGTCCGGACACGGCCCGGCCGCTCCGGATTCCTACGGCATCGTCTCCGCGCGGGCTCCGCGCCTGGTGGACGACTGTGTGGTCGTCGGCTGCGACTCGATGCTGCTGGTCGGCGGCGTCCTGCAGGGCAAGCCCCATACTCCCGACGTCGCGCGCGCCCGCTGGGCCGAAATGGCCGGGCGCAGCGCCGATCTGCTGACCGGCCACTGCGTGCTGCGCCTGCGGGACGGGGCGATCGTCGCCGACGCCCAGGACTGCAGCACCACCACCGTGCATTTCGCCGAACCCGGGCCGGTCGAGCTGGATGCCTACATCGCCACCGGCGAGCCACTGCGGGTGGCCGGTGCGTTCACCCTCGACGGAATGGGCGGCTGGTTCGTCGATCGCATCGACGGTGACCCGTCCAGCGTCATCGGGATCGGCCTACCGCTGCTGCGTCGCCTCCTGGGCGACGTGGGCGTCGGTATTGCGCAGTTGTGGATCGGTGCGCAGCTGCGGGCCGACGCGATTGGCTGACGGCGTCGGCAGTCGCGGCGCCGCCCCCGTCTGATCGGGGATGTGGGCCGGATCCGGCAGCGTGCTCGCCAGTGCCTCCAGGTGGATCACGCACAGTTCCGGGCCCACGAACGGGTGCAGCCGGACGTTCACCGCGTCGCGCCCGCCGTTGCGATCCAGTACCTCGCGCATCAGGCCCTGATGCACACCGCAGACCACCTCGGAATGGGTGCGCGCCAATTCGCGCAGCGGGCACGCGGTCAGGCGGATATTGAGCTGGTCGCCGGTTTCGGAGGCGGGATCGCGCTCCGGGGCGAAACCCAGCTCCGAGCTCACCGTCACCGCGACGTCGCGGGCGTCGTCGAGCGAGGCGATGGGCTGCTCGAGCTGTTCGACCTTGGCGCCCCACGCCCGTCCGGCCGTCACGGCCAATTCGGAACGCCGGCGGGGATCACTGCCGAGCTGATCGGCGAGCACCTGCGCCAGATCCTGATAACCGACCGATCGCTGTACCGCGGTGTATCCGATGCGCGGGCGGCCGCGGCCCCGGGGCGGCTGCTGGAATTGACGGACCAGCGATTCCCGGGTGAGAACGTCGAGATGAAAACGGACGGTGGTGACGTGCTGTCCGGTGATGCGCGCCAGTTCCTGGGCATCGAGAGGCTCGCTGGCGCCGCGTAGGATCGCAAGCAGGCGCCGTCGTGGCCAAGAATCGGACATAGCTCACCCCTCCTCCCATGTGACTTTATCGGACGACGCTGCGACTTAATCGCGCTTCATCCGATTCGTGATGTGAAACCACCGGCGCGCATTTTCGCACCTACGATCGGTACTGCCCAGCCGACCATCGCCTACCACGTGTGAAGGATCTTCCACCGTGCCCGTCGCTCCGGACTCTCATCCATCCTTCGGCTCTCATGCATATCCACAACGATTGGTAACCACCGAGTGGCTGTCGGCAAACATCGGTACGCGTGGCCTCGCGATCGTCGAGTCCAACGAGGACATCCTGCTCTATGACATCGGCCATGTGCCAGGGGCGGTCAAGATCGATTGGCGGGCCGAGCTTACCGATCCGCTCACCCGCGACGTGATCGACGGCGCCCGTTTCGCCCAACTCATGCGCGCCAAGGGCATCGCCCGCGACGATACGGTCGTCGTCTACGGAGACAAGGCCAACGGCACCGCCGCCGCCACCGCCTGGGTGTTCGGCCTGTTCGGGCATCCCGATGTGCGGCTGCTCGACGGCGGCCGGGAGGCGTGGATCTCCGAGGCCCGCGACACCACCTTCGAGGTGCCCGACGTCGGGCTGGGGGAGTATCCGGTCGTCGAGCGCGACGACCGGGGCGGCCGTGCCTTCCTCGAGGACGTGCGCGGCTACCTGACTCGCGGCGGATCGGGCATCGGACTGGTCGACGTGCGCGCGGTGGGTGAGTACACCGGCGACGACGACCGCATCCTCGACCGCCCGGAGGAACAGTCGTTGCGCGCCGGGCACATTCCGACCGCGATCAACATCCCGTGGACCGCGGCCGTGGGCGGCGACGGCCGATTCCGCAGCCGTGCGGAACTCGAACAGACCTACGCGCCGCTGCTCGGCGCCGAGGACACCATCGTCTATTGCCGCATCGGCGAACATTCGGCACACACCTGGTTCGTGCTGACCTCGCTGCTGGGAGTGGCGAATGTGCGCAACTACGACGGCTCCTGGACCGAGTGGAGCAACGCCGTGCGCACGCCGATCGTCAAGGGAAGTGAACCGGGTTCGGCTCCGGCCGCCGTGTCGGCGGCGGCACAGTCGGTCTAAGGTGTTGTTCACGTCACGGGGGTCCGGGCTACTGTTCGGTAGCCCTAGCCGTGTTCGGCGTCTGTTGGCACACTGCCTACACTCACCCGAGACGTAAGTTGTCCACAGCACAGGAGGCTCAGTGCCCAGCCATGCCAGCGCGCAGATCACGAAGGTCCTGATCGCCAATCGGGGCGAGATCGCGGTGCGTGTGATCCGGGCCGCCAAGGATGCCGGTATCGCCAGTGTCGCCGTGTACGCGGAACCGGACGCGGACGCGCCGTTCGTCAAATTGGCCGATGAGGCATTCGCGCTCGGAGGGCAGACCTCGGCCGAGTCGTACCTGGTCTTCGACAAGATTCTCGACGCGGCGCGCAAATCCGGCGCCGACGCGATCCACCCCGGTTACGGCTTCCTGTCCGAGAACGCGGACTTCGCCCAGGCCGTCCTGGACGCCGGGCTGATCTGGATCGGCCCGTCGCCGCAGTCGATTCGCGATCTGGGTGACAAGGTCACCGCGCGACACATCGCCGAGCGCGCGCAGGCCCCGATGGCCGCGGGCACCAAGGATCCGGTGAAGGACGCGAACGAGGTCGTCGAGTTCGCGAAGCAGTACGGCGTCCCGGTGGCCATCAAGGCCGCCTTCGGTGGTGGTGGCCGCGGCATGAAGGTCGCCCACACCATCGAGGAGATTCCGGAGCTGTTCGACTCCGCCACCCGTGAGGCGACCGCCGCCTTCGGCCGCGGCGAATGCTTCGTCGAGCAGTACCTGGACAAGGCCCGCCACGTCGAGGCGCAGGTGCTGGCGGACAAGCACGGCAACGTGATCGTCGCCGGCACGCGCGACTGCTCGCTGCAGCGCCGGTTCCAGAAGCTGGTCGAGGAGGCGCCCGCGCCGTTCCTGTCCGACGAGGTCCGGGGCAAGATCCACGAGTCCGCCAAGCGGATCTGCAAGGAGGCCGGTTACTACGGCGCCGGCACCGTGGAGTACCTGGTGCAGGGCGAGACCGTCTCCTTCCTCGAGGTCAACACCCGCCTGCAGGTCGAGCACCCGGTCACCGAGGAGACCTCGGGTCTGGACCTGGTGCGCTGGCAGTTCCGCATCGCCAACGGCGAGGAACTGACCATCACCGAGGACCCGACCCCGCGCGGTCACTCGATCGAATTCCGCATCAACGGTGAGGACGCCGGGCGTGGGTTCCTGCCCGCACCCGGCCCGGTCACCGTCTACAAGGAGCCGTCGGGCCCCGGCGTGCGCGTCGATTCCGGCGTGGTCGCCGGCAGCGTGATCGGCGGCCAGTTCGACTCCATGCTGGCCAAGCTGATCGTCACCGGCGAGAACCGCACCCAGGCGCTGGAGCGGGCCGCGCGTGCGCTGGCCGAATACGAGATCGAGGGCCTGGCGACGGTGCTGCCGTTCGACCGCCACATCGTGACCAACCCGGCTTTCGTCGGTGACGGCACCAAGTTCGACGTCTACACCAAGTGGATCGAGAACGAGTGGGAAAACACCATCGAGCCCTACACCGGTGCCCAGCCCATCGAGGACGAGGACGAGGGTGCGCGGCAGACGGTGGTCGTCGAGGTCGGCGGCCGTCGCCTCGAGGTGTCGCTGCCGGGCCAGTTCAGCGTGGGCGCGGGTGTGGCCGCCGCCGGTAACAACGGCGCGGGCGTGATCCGCAAGAAGCCCAAGCCGCGCAAGCGTGGCGGCGCGGGCGCCTCGGCCGCCTCCGGCGACGCCGTGACCGCGCCGATGCAGGGCACCGTCGTGAAGGTGGCCGTCGAAGAGGGCCAGTCGGTCGAGGCGGGCGACCTGATCGCCGTGCTCGAGGCCATGAAGATGGAGAACCCGGTCAACGCGCACAAGTCGGGCGTGGTTACCGGACTGGCCGTCGAGGCCGGCGCCGCCATCACCCAGGGCACCGTGCTCGCCGAAATCAAGTAGTACCAACGGTTTCGTCGAAGGCCCCGCTCCGAATCGGAGCGGGGCCTTCGACATTTCGGGGGTGATGTGCGGCAGCCCTGTGCCGGTCGGCGGCCGATCGCGGGACGGGGTTATCGTGTCGCGCCCTCGCAGGCGGTGGTGTCCTCGGCGCAGGAGACCCGGTCGGTACGCGGAGCACCGGGACTGCCCTTCTTCGCCGGTGCGGGGTGGTGCTCCTCGGAATGCGCTGCGGGATGGGGAAATTGGAGCGGCGGCGGCAGAATGTTCGTCGGGAAGGGGAGCGTCCAGCGCGGTGGGATGACCGTCGTGGTGTATTCGGGTTCCGGGGTGGCCGGCGCCGCGGTGGTCGGCGCGGGAGTGTTCACCTCGGTCCGGGTGGTCGACTGCTGGTCGGACGGAGTGCGGGACCCACTGCTGAGCAGGGCCGTGCATCCGGCGACTACCGCGAGGGCGACGATGGCGGCGCCGATCAGGGCGGCGGCGACGGCGAGAGTCGGGCGTCGTGGCGGCGTGGCCGGAACATGCTGTGCCGGAACAGATTTCACCGGAAAAGACGTACTACCGACCAGGGTGGGCCGGGGGTTGCCAACGGCCGACGGATTCGGCCGGGCTGACACCGCGCGATCTGCCGGTGACGCCGGCGGACCGACGGGTGCGCTCGCGTCCGGCAGGACACGAGTAGCCCGCACCGGGGCAGGCGGCCGGTCGGCCGCCGTGTCAGCGGGTTCGGAGCCGACTCTTCTCGTTACGGGTGCGGGGCCGGAGTAACCCCTCGGAGCCGGCGCGGCGTCCTGCCGAGTCGCCGCGAAGGTGGGGCCGGGCGGTCCGGTCGCCGCTGATGCAGGGCTGATGTACCTGGTCGCGGACGCCGACCCCAGCCGCGTCGTGGATCCCTGTTCGGATTGCAGCAACGGCGGTGTGCGATCGGAGATCGTCATCCCGGCGGCGGCCCGGGCCGCGGCCGCCAACTCGCCCGCGGTGCGGTACCGGTCGTCGGCACGCTTGGCCATACCTCGCGCGACCACCGCGTCGAGGGCGGCGGGGATGTGCGCATCGGCGGCGGAGGGGCGCGGCGGGGCTTCGTGCAGGTGGGCGTGCAACTGCTGTACGGCGTCGGTATCGCCGAACGGCCTTCGCGCGGTGAGACATTCGTACAGCACGCACGCCAGCGAGTACACGTCCGAGCGGGAGTCGCCGTGCCCGGTGAAGCGTTCCGGCGCCATATAGGCGAGCGTGCCGACCGTGAAACCGGTTGCGGTGATGGTGGTCTGCCCGGCCGCCCGGGCGATGCCGAAATCGATGAGGTAGGCGAATCCGCTGGTGTGCACGATGATGTTGGCGGGCTTCACATCTCGATGCACCAGCCCGGCCGTGTGCGCGGCATCGAGTGCCTCGGCGATCTGGGAGGTCAGCTCGACCGCCTCCGCCGGCTCCATCGCACTCGACCGCACCAGCCGCGCCAGGTCCACGCCCGGGATGTAGGCCATGTCCAGATACAGCCGTCCGGCGTATTCGCCGAACCGATGGATCGGCGCGATGTGCGGATTGTCCAGATGCGCCCCGATCCGGGCCTCCCGCTCGAACCGCCGCCGGTAATCCGCGTCCTCGGCCGCACTCCCGGACAAGATCTTCAGCGCGACGGTCCGCGCATCCGCCGGGTCGTACGCCAGCCACACCTCCCCGGCCGACCCCCGGCCGAGCAGTCGATCGAGCCGGTACCGCCCGAATTCCCGCGCGGTCATCGCATCCGCCCGATGTGCGCGTTGTTCGGCCGAAAGCCGCCGGGGACACCGCTGCCCGCCGGGCTCCTCCGCGTCCGGAGCCCCGCGTCGCCGATCTGCGGTCGCGTCTCGGAACTCGGCTGTGGGGCTCGACCCGACGACGCTGCGACGAGCGGGGCGGCAGCGGTGCCGATGCCGCGCTGGCGGAACATGAGACCGACGATAGTGCGGATACGCGGTCGGCGGTACCGCGGGTGGATCGGGCCCGCTCACCGGCGCGCAGCGCGGTAATCTCGTGCCATGGCTGATTCTCCCGACGTCCGCATCGGTACCGCGGAGCGCGAGCAGGCGATGCAGCGCCTGTCGGAGCACTTCGCCGCCGGTCGGTTGTCGGTCGCCGAGTTCGACGAACGCAGCGGCCTGATCGCCGCGGCGGTGACGCGGGGCGATCTGGCACCGGTGTTCGGCGACCTCCCGGCCGCCGTACCGGAGCCGCCGGAGCCGCCGGAACCGGCCGCCGCCCAGCCGGGCGGGCGCCGCGAATTCGCCGGTCCGATGATGGGCCTGGTGGTGATCCTCGCGCTGGTGCTGTTCTTCACCACCCACACCTGGCTCTGGTTCCTGCTCATCCCCGCCGTCGGCATCATTACCGGCGGCCTGCAGCAGCGCGGCCACGATCGCCGGCTCCTCGGCGGTGACGATCATCGCGTGCTCGACCGCCGCCGTCGGCGCGACCGTCGCCGGAGGTTCTGATGGAACCGATCGAGATCAATGCCGGCAGTTGGTATCTGCGCGCGCTGCGTGCCGACGACCGTATCGACGACCGCCCGGCACTGGCCGACGGCGGCATCACCGATCCCGGCTATGTCGAACGCCGTGCCCGCGAATGGGCCGAGCAGACCGGATATTCGTGGGCGGTGTGCGAACCCACCACCGCGGAACTGGTCGCCGAGATCGTGGTGACGCCTCGAGCCGATGGCACCGCGGAGATTTCGGGCTGGTCGCGTGCGGGCTACGATTCCGCGCTGCAGTCCGGTCTGACCGCGGTGAGCCGCTTCGTCGCCGGAGCGCTGGGCCTGCAACCTTTGTGATTTTACCGAACACGCTGTACCGCAGCGTTTTTCGCGGCGCGTCGCCGGGGCGGCCGATTAATTCGGTGGATTGCCGGGTGCCCGTACCCGTACCGTGAGGACTCCGAAATCAAGCACTGGGGAGGTGCGCGATGTGGGAGTGGAGTAGATCGGTCGCGCAACGGGCTACCGCGACAGCGTGGACCCGGTCGGCCGGAGAACCGGCGCCGACCGTCGTGGATCCGGAGGTCTGGGCCGAGCGGCCGGGGGAGCCGGCTCCGGAAGAGGTCGGCGAGCCGGCCTCCGACGCCGTCCTGGCATTCGGAGACGCGGGCGAGATGGTGCGCTCGATCCATCTGCCGGAGTACGACCTGGCCCGATGAGAGAAGACCGCGACGCGGGTGCCGCCGATAAGGTGCCCGCGTCCCGGTCGCACTCGCCGGGCCGGAGTTCGTTGCGGAGCGGCACAGCGGCGGCCGCAGCCCGCTGGAGTAGCCTGCGAGGCGTGCAGAGGCCACCGTTGGACGCCGATATCCTGCGACATGCCGTCGCCGAACAGCCCGACCTGTCGTTCTTCTCCCGTATCGATGTGGTGGAGTCGACCGGTTCGACCAATGCGGATCTGATCGGTGCGGCCGGCGATCCGTCCTCGGATCGACGGGTGCTGGTCGCCGAATATCAGGACAGCGGCCGCGGCCGTCACGAACGTTCGTGGGTGAGTCCGCCGCGCGCGCAGATCGCGATGTCGATTCTGGTGCGCCTCGGCGGCATCGAACCGGCCGTCCTCGGCTGGCTGCCGCTGCTGACCGGTGTCGCCGTCGTGGACGCGGTCCGCGAGACCACCGGCCTGGACGCGAACCTCAAGTGGCCCAACGATGTTCTGATCGGCGGCCGCAAGGTGGCCGGCATCCTGGCCGAGGTCGCCTCCGGTGCGGGTGCTCCGGCGGTCGTCGTCGGCGTCGGGCTCAATGTGAGCCTCACCGAGGACGAACTGCCTGTGCCGCATGCCATTTCGCTGACCCTGGCCGGCGCCGAGAACGCCGACCGCAACGCGTTGGTCCTCGCCCTGCTGCGCGCCTTCGCCCGCCACTTCACCGAATGGCGGACGGAGAACTGGAATGTCGGCGCGCTGGCCGACGCCTATCGTGCCCGCTGCGCCACCCTCGGCGCGGATGTGCGGGCGGAATTGCCGGGCGGCGAGGTCCTCACCGGCGTGGCCACCGATATCGACGGCTACGGCCGCCTGATCATCGGTGGCCGTTCGGTATCGGCGGGCGACGTCACTCATCTTCGCCCGGCATAGCGCGACGAATCAGGGGGTAGGGTTCGAATATGAGTTATCCGGAGGAGCTGCTCGCGCCGGACGAGCAGCTGCTACTGCACCGTCATCCGCATTGGAAGATGTTGTTCTTGCCGGCGCTCACCTTCATCCTCGCCACGGCGCTGGCCGGATTCCTGAGCGGGCTGGCCTGGCGCAACACCGAGGGCACCACGCGCAACATCGTTCTCATCGCGATCGTCGTCGTGTGGGCGCTGCTGGTCGTGTGGCGTTGCCTGTCGCAGGTGATCCGTTGGAAGTCAACGCATTTCATCATCACCGACCGGCGGGTACTGGTACGCGAGGGCGTACTCACCCACACCGGCATCGATATCCCGATGAACCGCATCTCCAGTGTGCAGTTCCGCCATGGGTTGTCGGACCGGTTGCTGGGCACGGGCACGCTGATCATCGACGCCGCCTCGGGGGATCCGTTGGAATACGACGACATTCCGAACGTGCAGAAGGTGCATTCGCTGCTGTACCACCAGGTCTTCGACAACCCGCACGGCGATCCGGGCCACGACCAGTATCAGGACCCCCGTTACGGCCGCCGTCGGTAGCGGCCGCCGCGGTTCGGTGGCGCACGCCCGATCGGCCCGCTTCGCCAGTAATCTTGTGCTGTGACCGCCGTACTGCTGGCCGAGGACGATGAGGCCATCGCCGCTCCGCTCTCGCGAGCCCTGGGGCGCGAAGGCTATTCGGTAACCGTCGAGAGTTTCGGCCCCGCCGTGCTGCGCCGGGCGCTGGAGGGTGAACACGATCTGCTCATCCTCGACCTCGGGCTACCCGGTATGGACGGCCTGGAGGTGTGCCGCCAGGTACGCGCCCGGGGCGCCGATCTCGCGGTGCTGATGTTGACCGCCCGCACCGACGAGGTCGATTTCGTGGTGGGTCTCGACGCCGGCGCCGACGACTATGTCGGAAAACCGTTCCGCCTCGCCGAACTGCTGGCCCGCGTGCGAGCCCTGTTGCGGCGCAGCGGCATCGGCGACGAGGCGGTGGAGATCGGCGGTGTGCGGCTCGAACCCGCGGCGCGCCGGGTACTGGTCAACGGCCACGAGGTGAATCTGGCCAACAAGGAGTACGAACTGCTCAAGGTGCTCATCGACCGGGCCGGGCAGGTCGTGCCACGCGAGACGATTCTGCGCGAGGTGTGGGGCGATGCCGATCTGCGCGGCTCCAAGACCCTCGATATGCACATGTCCTGGCTGCGCCGCAAGATCGGCGACGAGGGCCCCGTCGCGGAGCGGCGCATCGTCACCGTGCGTGGTGTCGGTTTCCGCTTCAACACCGATTGATCGCCGATGCGGCGCCGAATTCTGCTGTCCATGCTGGCGGCCCTGACCCTCACCACCGTGGTGCTGGGTATCCCGTTGGCGTTCACGGCGTGGCAGTGGGTGGCCGATATCACCCGCAGCGACCTGCGGGCCCGGCTGGATCGCATGTCGGTGGAGATCGTCGGCCAGGAGCGTGACGACGGATTGGTCCACGGCGTGCTCGACCTGCGCTCGGTGCGGCCGCTGATCCCCTCCGGCGGACGGCTGACCATCATCTATCCGACGCCCGAGGATGCCGCGCTGCGCGTGGACGCGGGTGCGCCGGAGGTCGAGAACCCGGTGGTGGAATCGCTGTCGATGGGCACGTCGGGCTCGTTGCGACTGGAGGTGCCGGCCGCCCCCATGCATTCGATGCAGCGGCAAGCGGTGGGCGCGGTGGCGCTGGTGGCCCTGGCCTCCCTGGCGGCGGGCGCCGCGGTGGCGGTGGTGACCGCGCGACGGGTCGCCGATCCGCTGCGCGATGTGGCCGCGCGCGCCGCGCGGCTGGCGAAGGGCGATTTCCGGCCCGACCCGCGCCGGCACGGGATCACCGAACTCGACCGCGTCTCGGATGTGCTCGATTCGGCGACGGTGGAGATCGCGGGCCGGCTGCAGCGCGAGCACGCCTTGGTCGCCGATGTCTCCCATCAGTTGCGCAGTCGCCTGACCGCGGTGCGGCTGCGCTTGGACGAATTGTCGGCGCATCCGGATCCGGCGGTCGTCCAGGAATCGGAGGAGGCGATGGCGCAGGTCGACCGGCTCACCGAGGCGATCGACGAATTGGTCCGCGATTCCCGTGACCAGGACGCCGCCGATCACGAACCGGTTCCGGTGGTCGCCGAATTGCGCGGTGTGGTCGCCGAATGGCGGCATCCCTTCGCCGAGGCCGGGCGCAAGCTCGTGCTCTCCGGCGATCCGGGCCTGCGCGCCCCGGTGACCGGATCGCGGTTGCGTGAGGCGGTGGCCGTGCTGGTCGACAACGCGCTGGTGCACGGCGGAGGTGACTGCTCGGTGTCGGTGCGCACGGTCTACGGCGGCCCCGACCGGGAACCGCTGGTGGCGGTGGAGGTGGCTGACGAGGGCGAGGGGGTCAGCGACGAACTGGCGCCGCACATCTTCGACCGCGGCTTCTCCGGCGCCGGATCGACCGGAGTGGGGCTGGCGCTGGCGCGCGCGCTGATCGAAGCCGACGGTGGCCGCTTGGAACTCCAGCGACGGCGTCCGGCGCTGTTCGCGGTATTTCTCGGTAAGCCGACCGCGGGGCGGTCGGGTAACGGCGTCATCGGGGAGCCCCGCTGAACGACGGGTTCAGCTGAAGCCGAGCGGTTTCTCTTCCTCGTACAGCTCTTCGAATTCCTCGACCAGCGCATCGATTTCGTCGGGGAACACCCAGCGCTTCATCGCCCAGAATCGGAACACCATCTGCAGGATGTTGCCGATGATGAAGGCGCTGACGAAGTCGGCGATGTTCTCCACGGTCAAGCTGACATCGGGGACGTGCAGGTGGAAGAAATACCGCGAAACCCACAGCGGGAGATTCGACAGCAGCACTCCGATGGCGCTGACCATGAAGAACAGCAGGGCTTCGTGGTGTTTCTCACGACCGCCGCGACCCTTGAACGACCATTCCCGGTTCAGGATGTAGGACGCGATGACCGCGATAACCCCGGAAATGATCTTGGCCGTGATCGGTTTCGACTCGAGAACCGTCAATTTGAGGATGTAGAAGATACCGCTGTCGATGACGAAAGTGGTCGCTCCGACAATCGCGAACTTGATCAGCTCGTGATGACGAATAGCGAGGTCCCGTAGCGTTTTCGGCAGGATGTTGACCACATCGTCGACAAATGGCACCCGGTGAGTCTACGTCCGTCCCACGATGGGCAATCAACCCGCACTCACTCCCGCGTGTGGGCGCATGACAACATGGTGGGCTGTGAGCGAGCGTAGTGGGCCATCGATGGACCCTTCCACCGGGGTGCAAGAGGTTGCCGAAGGTGAACCGATGCCGGTTTCACGCAGTTTCGAAGGTGGCGGAATGCCGACCGTCGCGATGATCGGCGGCGGGCAGCTGGCGCGGATGACGCATCAGGCTGCCGTGGCGCTGGGACAGTGCCTGCGGGTCCTGGTCGATCGACCCGACGATCCGGCGGCTCAGGTCAGCCCCGAGGTGGTGCTCGGATCGCACACCGATCTCGCGGCGCTGCGCAAGGTTGCCGTCGGTACGCACGCGGTGACCTTCGACCACGAACATGTGCCGACCGAGCATCTGCTGGCGCTGGTGGCCGAGGGTGTGAACGTGCAGCCGCCGCCGGCCGCGCTGGTCTACGCCCAGGACAAGCTCGCGATGCGGCGCAAGCTGGCCGGGATGGGCGTGCCGGTTCCGGCGTTCACGGCGGTCGAGGCCGTCGCGGACGCCACCGGATTTCTCGCCGAGCACGGTCCGTTCGTGCTGAAGGCGGTGCGGGGCGGCTACGACGGGCGCGGCGTGTGGATGATCGACGACGCCGCCGAGGCCGAACGTATCGTCACCGACCAGCTCGGGCACGGTGTGACATTGCTCGCCGAGCAGCGGGTGGATCTGAAGCGTGAACTCTCCGCGATGGTGGCGCGCTCGCCGTTCGGGCAGGCCGCGGCCTGGCCCGTGGTGGAGACCGTGCAGCGTGAGGGGCAGTGCGCCGTGGTGATCGCGCCCGCGCCGGAGCTCTCCGACGAGGCCGCGACCGAGGCCGAATCGCTGGCCCTGCGGCTGGCCGCCGAACTCGGCGTCACCGGTGCGATGGCCGTCGAGCTGTTCGAGACCCACGCCGGTGACCTGCTGGTCAACGAGCTGGCCATGCGCCCGCACAATTCCGGGCACTGGGGAATGGACGGCGCCGTCACCGGACAGTTCGAACAGCATCTGCGCGCGGTGCTGGACTATCCGCTGGGCGCCACCACGCCGCTGGCGCCGGTGACGGTGATGGCGAATATCCTCGGCGGGGCCGAGGCGCCGGCGATGTCGATGGACGAGCGGCTCCATCACTTGTTCGCCCGGATGCCGGAGGCGAAGGTGCATCTCTACGGCAAGGGCGAGCGCCCGAAGCGCAAGATCGGGCATGTGAACATCCTCGGTGACGACGTGACCGAGGTGCGGGAGAAGGCCGAACGAGCGGCGCACTGGATGTCGCACGCGGTGTGGACCGATGGATGGGATCCCCATGAGTAACGCAATCGGGTTCGATGGTCGCTCCGCGGGCTCCGCTCCGGCGGTCGGCCTGATCATGGGCAGCGACTCCGACTGGCCCACGATGGAAGCGGCCGCGGAAGCGTTGGCGGAGTTCGGGATTCGCTTCGAGGTCGGTGTGGTCTCGGCGCATCGCACGCCGCAGCGCATGCTCGACTACGCCCGCGAGGCCGCCGGTCGCGGCGTCAAGGTGATCATCGCCGGTGCGGGCGGCGCCGCCCACCTGCCCGGTATGGTCGCCTCGGCCACGCCGCTGCCGGTGATCGGTGTTCCGGTCCCGCTGAAGTACCTCGACGGCATGGACTCCCTGCTGTCGATCGTGCAGATGCCGGCCGGCGTCCCCGTCGCCACGGTCTCCATCGGCGGCGCCCGCAACGCGGGCCTGCTGGCCGTCCGCATCCTCGCCGCTGGCGACCCCCAGCTGCGCACCCGCATGGAACAGTTCCAGGCCGACCTGGAGAAACTCGTCCTCGACAAGGACGAAGCCCTGCGCACCCGCCTGCTGGGCTAGTCGTCGGCGCGCCCGGGGCCTCCCGGTACGGCACGGCTACCGTTGTGGGGTGCCCAGCGACAATTCGACCCCCGTTCGTGCCGCCGACGCCGCGGAGTTCCGGCTGGCCGTGGTCGATCACGCGTTGCGGCTGTTCGCGGAGCAGGGGTACGAGGCGACCACGGTGGACGAGATCGCGGAGGCGGCGGGGATTTCGCGGCGGACGTTCTTCCGGCAGTTCCGGTCGAAGGAGGATGTGGTCTTCGCCGACCACGAGGAGCAGCTCGCCCGGGCGAAGGCGTATCTGACTGCGGCGCAGGGGGATCCGTGGGATGCCGTGCGGGAGGCGGTGGTCGGGATCTTCGAGCGGTTCACCGAGACCAGGGAACTGGCCGCGCGCCGCTATCGGGTCGTCCGGCAGGCGCCGGCATTGCGTGATCGCGAGATCGTGACCGTCTTCCGGTACGAACGGCTGTTCACCGACTATCTGCGCGATCGGCTTCCCGAGGTGCCCGATCTGGCGCTGATCCAGTTCAGCGCGGCCGTCACCGCCACCCACAACTATCTGCTGCGCCGTATGGTGCGCGGCCGATCCGAGGCGAGCGCGGCCGATCTGCGCGCGGCGGTGCGGGCGATCGCGCCTCCCGGTCCGGCGCCGGATCCGGCCGAGCTGGTGGTGGCGGTCTTCCCGCGCGCGATGCACGCCCGGCAGGTCGCCGACCTGCTGGCCGACCGCCTCGATAATCTGTGAGCCGGGCCGGCGAATCCGCCGGGTGGCACTGAGTGCCAGGCTGGATTACCGGTATCCCCTCACGTTGTCGCCCTTCGGCGGCGTATACTCGAACGCGACTGGCACTGAGTGCCGAGGTGCGCCAGTGTAGTGCCGGAATTCGCGGACCAGGCGAACCGAAACCCCACGACCAGGAGTGAACCCATGGCGGGCAACCCCGATTTCGATCTGTTCAAGTTGGACGACATCCACGACGAGCTGCGCGCGGCGATTCGCGGCTTGGCCGAGAAGGAGATCGCCCCGCACGCCAAGGATGTCGACGGCAACGCCCGGTTCCCGAAGGAGGCCCTGGACGCGCTGAACGCCGCGGGCTTCAACGCGGTCCACGTTCCCGAGGCCTACGGCGGCCAGGGCGCCGACTCGGTCGCCACCTGCATCGTCATCGAGGAGGTCGCCCGCGTCTGTGGTTCGTCCTCGCTGATCCCGGCCGTGAACAAGCTCGGCACCATGGGCCTGATCCTGCAGGGCTCCGAGGAGCTGAAGCAGAAGGTGCTGCCCGACCTCGTCGAGGGCAAGATGGCCTCCTACTGCCTGTCCGAGCGCGAGGCCGGTTCGGATGCGGCCTCCATGCGCACCCGCGCCAAGCGCGACGGTGACGACTGGGTGATCAACGGCTCCAAGTGCTGGATCACCAACGGCGGCCAGTCCACCTGGTACACCGTGATGGCCGTGACCGATCCGGAGAAGGGCGCCAACGGCATCTCCGCGTTCATGGTGCACAAGGACGACGAGGGCTTCGTGGTCGGCCCGCTCGAGCACAAGCTGGGCATCAAGGGTTCGCCGACCGCCGAGCTGTACTTCGAGAACTGCCGCATCCCGGGCGACCGGATCATCGGCGCCGAGGGCACCGGTTTCAAGACCGCGCTGCAGACCCTCGACCACACCCGGCCCACCATCGGTGCGCAGGCCGTCGGTCTGGCGCAGGGTGCGCTGGACGCCGCGATCGCCTACACCAAGGACCGCAAGCAGTTCGGCAAGGCCATCGCCGATTTCCAGAACACCCAGTTCATGCTCGCCGATATGGCGATGAAGGTGGAGGCCGCGCGCCTGATGGTCTACACCTCGGCCGCCCGCGCCGAGCGCGGCGAGAAGAACCTGGGATTCATCTCCGCCGCCTCCAAGTGCTTCGCCTCCGATGTGGCGATGGAGGTGACCACCAACGCGGTGCAGCTGTTCGGTGGCGCCGGCTACACCACCGACTTCCCGGTGGAGCGGATGATGCGCGATGCCAAGATCACCCAGATCTACGAGGGCACCAACCAGATTCAGCGTCTGGTCATGTCGCGTCAGCTGCTGCGCTGATCGCAGGTCGCGCGAGGGCGTGGGCGGTGCCGGTGACGACTCGGCACCGCCCGCGCCACCTTGTGACATCGAACCGAAGCGGCCGGGGCTCGTGGCGCGTCGCGCGCGCCGGGTTGTCAGGGCGCGTTACGGTATCGAAGCGCCCAATTCAGTGAATTACCGGCAATTTTCGCTGGTAGAACGGTAGTGCCCAGAAAATCTCTGCGAAGTACTTTCATCTGCAATTTCAAATGTTCGTTCAATCGCAATCGGGCGAATTCGGAATTGTCCCAACGGCTTTCGCAGCGCAATATTGATGCATGGCAGGCGTGGAGATCACCGACAGGTTCGTCCGCCGCACGCTGGACAACGGGCGAATCGAAGAGGTCACCTGGCTGGAGCTGACCGAGGTGCGGATCATCACCACCGCCGACGGCCCCTTCGCCGACGATGTGTTCTTCGTGCTGATCGGTGTGCGCGGGAACGGTTGCGTGGTACCGCATTCCGCTGCCGACACCGAGTTCCTGGCCCGCCTGCAGAAACTGCCGGGCTTCGACAACGCCGCCGTGATCGAGGCGATGGAGACGGTCGGCGACCGGCAGTTCCTGGTCTGGCGGCGCCGCATCTGACGCGGCGGCCGTCGTCTGTCCGCTAGGCGACGAGGTCGGCGTATTCGCGGTGGTCGCCGATGTACTGGTCCACGTACCAGCAGGTCGGCACCACCGCGAAGCCGTTGTCGCGGCAGTCGGTGAGCGCGTATTCGACCAGTTGCGCCGCCACCCCGCGCCCACGGAATTCGGGGAAGGTGAGGGTGTGGTTGAGGTCGCGAATCGGCTTGCCGCCCGCGCTGCTTTCGTTGTAGTCCGCGTAGCCCGCGAGGGTGTCGTCGATGTAGATCTCGTAGCGGCCGGCGGCCGTATTGTGCTCGAGCCTGGTCGTCATATCAGGTGGAACCGCCGTCCCGGGCCGATTTGTTCCGCGCGCGGGGTCAGCCCCCGCAGACTCGATTGAGTTCGTCGGTGAAGGGCTGCAGGTCGGTGACGTTGTCGTCGATCAGGGCATCGGCATATCCGGTGATCGCGGCCCGCTCCTCACCCGCGGCGAGATCGCCGACGGTCCACAGCCGATCGTGCAGGGCCCGGGCCGTCTCGGCGTCGAATGTGCCGCCGCTCATCTGCACTCCCGCGTTGACCATGGCGATGGCTCGATCGCAGGCCGGAGACTTCGCCTCGGCGGTGGCCGCGGGGAGAATCAGCAGGGAAACGGTCGTCGCGGCGGCGAACACGACGGCGGGCAGGCTCTTGAACATGTGTCCTCGGGAGGCTTTCGATAGGGGCCGCTCACAAGGCGAGCGAACCGAGATCTCGCAGCCTAGCCGCTGACTGTCCGGTTTGCGAGATTTTTCCGGCTGCGGTCGAGTTCAGAGCACGGCGCCCGGATTGAGAATCCCGTGCGGGTCCAGGGCCTCCTTGATGCGCCGGGTCAGATCCATCACCTCCGGACCGACCTGATCGGGCAGCCACGCCTTCTTCAACCGCCCGACCCCGTGCTCACCGGTGATCGTGCCGCCCAGCGCGATGGCCAAATCCATGATCTCGCCGAAGGCCTGATGGGCGCGTGCGGTCTCGTCCGCATCGGCGGGGTTGTAGACGATCAGCGGATGGGTGTTGCCGTCACCGGCGTGCGCGATCACCGAGATCAGCACCTCGCGCCGCTCGGCGATCTCGGCGATCCCCGTGACCAGGTCGCCCAGGCGCGGCAGCGGCACCCCGACGTCCTCGAGCAGCAGCGGGCCCTTGCGTTCCACCGCGGGGATCGCGAATCGCCGTGCGGCGCAGAACGCTTCGCCCTCCTCCGGGTCTTCGGTCCGGAAAACCTCGGCGGCTCCGGCGCTTTCGCAGGCCTCGGCGATGATCGCGGCCTCTCGCGCGCGGAATTCGCCGGGGGCGTCGGAGCGGGCCACCAGCATGGCGGCGGCCTCGCGATCGAGTCCCATCCGCATTTCGTCCTCGACCGCGTTGATCGCCACCGAGTCCATGAATTCCAGCATCGAGGGACGCAGCCGGGCCGCGACCGCCTCGATCGCCGCCGTGGCCGCGGTGAGGGTGGAGAACGTGGCGACCACGGTGCTCTGCTGCGGCTGCGCGGGCAGCAGCCGCAGTGTCAGCTCGGTGATGATGCCGAGGGTGCCCTCGCTGCCGACGAACAGTTTGGTCAGCGACAGCCCGGCGGAATCCTTGAGCCGCGGCCCGCCCAGCCGCACCACCGTGCCGTCGGCGAGCACCACTTCCATACCCAGGATGTAGTCGGTGGTGACGCCGTACTTCACGCAGCACAGCCCACCGGCGTTGGTGGCGGCGTTGCCGCCGATCGAGCAGATCTCGAACGACGACGGATCCGGCGGATACCACAGTCCGTGTTCGGCGGCGGCCCGTTTGACCTCCGCGTTCAGCAGTCCGGGCTGGGTCACGGCGGTGCGGGTGACCGGATCCACCGTGATCTCGCGCATGCGCTCGGTGCTCACCAGCAGGGCGCCGTCCTGTGCGGTCGCGCCGCCGGAGAGCCCGGTTCCGGCGCCGCGCGGCACGAGCGGGACCCGATGTTCGTGTGCCCAGCCGACCACGGTCGCGACCTGCTCGGTGGTCAGCGGCCGCACCAGCGCCACCGGCATCCCGGCCTGTGGATCGAGCGCGCGGTCGTGGCGGTACCCGGTGAGGATGTCGGGATCGGTGACGACCGTGCCGTCGGGAAGCCGGTCTGCGAGTGTTGCGATGTCCACACCCCGAACCTACGTGCTCGCACGGGATCCGTGCGCAGTACACTGCCGCGGTGTCCGATGCCAAGCTCGAGATCCAGATGCTCCACGACCGGATCATGGTTCGCGTCTCCCAGGAGGAGGGTGAACGACGCAGCAGCGGCGGCATTCTGATTCCCGCCACCGCGCAGGTCGCCAAGCGGCTGACCTGGGGTGAGGTCAGCGGGGTCGGTTCGCACGTGCGCAGCGTGGGCGTCGGTGACCGCGTGTTGTTCAGCGCCGAGGATCAGTTCGAGGTGGAGGTGCAGGGCCAGGCCTATCTGGTGCTGCGCGAACGCGATCTGCACGCGGTGGCCAGCGAACGCCCCGAACACGGCACCGGCCTCTACCTGTAACCGCCACGGCGATGCCCCCGGTCGCGCGGCCGGGGGCATCGAGCCGTTCAGCGGGTGTGCCGCGGCAGCGCCAGCGCGGCGGCGAGCACCACACCGAGGACCACGATCCCGGCCACCGCGGCCATTTCCATGGCCGTCACATAGCTGCCGGTGGTGTGTGCCGCACCCAGCGCCGAGAAGAAGATGACGCCGAGAACCGTTGCGCCGATGGCATTTCCGAACTGCTGCGCGGTGGTGAGCACGCCGGCCGCCATCCCGGCCTGCGGTGCGGGGATACCCGAGGACAGCACGGCCGAGACGACCGAGGGGATGGTCATACCGTTGCCGAGCCCGACGATCATCATGCCGGGAATCAGCGCGAGGGCGCTCACCTGTGTGCCCATGCCGGCCAGCACCGCCAGGGTGATGCCCAGACCGGTCAGGCTGGTGCAGGTGCCGATCACCATGACCCTGTTTCCGAAGCGATTGGCGACCCGTGGTGCGAGGAACAGTGAACTGCCCGCGAAGCACAGTCCCAGCGGCGCGAACGCCAGACCCGCACGCAGCGGCGACAATCCGAGTCCGCCCTGCAGCATCAGGGTCAGGCAGAGCATGAAGCCGGCGAAGAAGGTCAGATAGCCGCCCGCGATCACCAGGCCGAGACTGAAGCCGCGTTCGCGGACCATGGCGGTGTCGAGGACCGGTTCCCCGCCACGGCGTGCCAGCCGGTTCTCGTAGCGCAGCGTCGCCAGCAGCACCGGCGCGGCGGCCGCCATCGACACCCAGGTCCACAGCGGCCAGCCCTCCGGCCGGCCCAGTGTGATCGGGATCAGCAGTAGTGCCAGCGCCGAGGAAATGCCCACGGCGCCAACGGGATCCAGCCGTGCCCCGCGAGTGCTGCCGGTGCGGGGGAGCCAGCGCGCGGCCAGAACGGCCGCGACCACTCCGATCGGCACATTGATGTAGAAGATGGTCCGCCAGCCCCAGCCGAACAGATCGGCGTCGAGCAGGATGCCGCCGAGCACCTGGCCCGCGACCGCGCCGAGACCGATGGTGGCGCCGAACGCGGCCATCGCCCGCGGTCGCTCGAGCGGCGGGAACAGGGTGTTGATCAGCGCGAGCATCTGCGGCACCATCAGCGCCGCCGTGCCGCCCTGCAGCACACGGGCCCCGACCAGCGTCCAGGCGTCGGTCGCGAGGCCGCAGAGCAGCGACGCCACCGTGAAGGCCAGCATGCCGATCACGAACAGGCGCCGGTGGCCGAACAGGTCGCCGAGCCGGCCGCCCGTGATGAGGCCCGAGGCGTAGGCGAAGCCGTAGCCGCCGACGATCAGTTCGAGCGCCGCTTCGCCGGCGTTTAGGTCGTGTTGCAGCGAGGAGGCGGCGACATTGACGACGAACCAGTCGAACATCGCCATGAACATGGCGCTCAGCACCACCGGCAGGACCCGCCAGCGCGCCGGGTAGGGCACGACGTCGGCCGGTGGTGTGCGCAGAATCGGTGGGGCGGTAGGGGTTTCGAGGGTGGGCATATCGGACTCCCCGGAATCGGTCGAGAGTGTCGGCGGCGCCGCGCTGCGCCGCGGGATGCGGATCGGTCTCCGCGAGGGATGTAACTAACCGGTTGGTTAGAACTATTCCAGCGCCCGCGACGTCGTGTCAACCAATTGGTTGGTTAGCATCGATGGCATGCCCCCGCGCGATCCCGAGGCCACCAAGGCCCGCATCTTCGAGGCGGCGACCGAGGAGTTCGCCGCCCATGGGATCGCCGGTGCCCGAGTGGATCGCATCGCCCGCAACGCCAAGGCCAACAAGCAGCTGATCTACGCCTACTTCGGCGACAAACAGCACCTGTTCGAGCAGGTGCTGGAGAAGGCGATGATCGATGTGGCCGCGGCGGTGTCGACCGATATCGACGATATCGACGCCTGGGTGGACGCCCATATCGCCTACCACCGCGAACATCCGGAATTCCTCCGGCTGCAGATGTGGGAGGCGCTGGAACTGGCGCCGGATCAGGTCACCGCCGGCGAGGCTCGCGCGCGCCGCTACCGGGACAAGATCGAGAAGGTCGAGGCCGCGCAACGGCGGGGCCTGCTGCGCGACGATATGCCGCCCGGATACCTGCTGACCCTGCTGACGGGACTGATCAACTATCAGCAGGCGCTCCCGCAGTCCCGGCGGTTCGTCGTCGGCGGCCCCGACGACCCGGCGGAGCTGCGCAACTGGGTGCGCGACGCCGCGCGCCGGATCGTGGCGCCGCGCGAGGACGCCTGAGCCGAACGCTCGCTAACGGCGCGCGGCCACCTCCCGCTCGAGGCCGGCGAGATCGGTGGTGAGCGATCCGCCGGAGAAAGCCATTGCGGCATAGGATCGCTCGGCCGCCTCGGGATGTCCGGCGCCACAGGCGTCGGTCACCATGATCGGCAGATAGCCCAGGTCGATGCCGTGCCGCACTGTCGGCTCGATACCGACCTCGAGGGCGATCCCCGCGATCACGACGGTATCGAGGCGCAGGTCGCGCAGGGCGATATCGAGGGGCGTGCCCGCGAACGCCGACATGGTGATCTTGTCGAAGACCACCTCGTCCGGGCCCGGGGTCAGCTCCGGAACCAGTTGATACTGCGGTGAGCCCTGGGGGAACATCGAGCGCACCCGGCCCGGATCGTCCACTCGCTGCCACGCCATGGCCGTGCGCAGTTGTGATACCCCGGACGCGGCCGGCGGCAGCGACATGTGCCGGGTGTAGAACACGCGAAAACCGTTCTCACGAGCGATGTCTCGAAGCCGCACGCAGGCGTCGACGATCTGCTGCCCGGCGGCGATCTGACCGACGATGCCGACCTGCATGTCGTAGATCAGCACCGCGGTCCGAGCCGGATCGCACGCGTCCGCCACGGTCAGGGGAATGTCGAGTCCGAATGCATGCCGCATATACACTGCTCACCTGGTCCGATCGTAGGGTTCGGCCGTGTCGACCGAGGCGTCCATGAGGGCCTCGAGCGGGAGCGGAGCGGTCACCGGAACGTAGGTCCATTCCAGAAAACCCCTCTTGGACAACGGGAAATCGTCCACATAGCGCCGGGCCTCCGCGACATTGTCCACCTCGAAGACGATCACCACGCCCGATTCGTCCGCGCGGGCGTAGTTCTCCCGGACGATTCCGGCCTTCCAGAGGCGCCACACATTGGCGACCTCCTCGGGCAGATACGGTGTGATGGTCTCGAGGGTGACTCCGGGTTTGAAGCGGTCGAAGGCGATAACTTTCATGAGATCCATGCAAGTCCGGTGATTACAGTGTTACAAGAGCGCACTTTTCGGTAAGTAGGTGAACGCGGTGTCGCAGCGGCGGTATTACTGTCCGGTCGAGGTCACTGTCGACCTGATCGGCGGGAAGTGGAAACCGGTGATCCTCGCGCATCTGAAAGAAGGGGTGCGGCGCTACGGTCACCTGCGCCGGGCCATGCCCTCGACCAGTGAGAAGATGCTGGTACAGCAGTTGCGCGAGCTCGAGGCCGACGGTCTCGTCAGCCGGACCGTCTTCGACACCGTCCCGCCGCAGGTGGAATACGATCTGACCGCCGAGGGGCGCAGCCTGGTTCCGGTGCTGACCGCACTGTACGAATGGGGCGAAAAGCGATGTGAGCGAACGGGTATCACCCTCGGCTGAGCGAGCTGGGCAGGCGCGGCGTCAGGTACCGACGGTCAGAATCTCGGTGCGTTCACCGTCGACCACGATGGCGTCGTCGTCGGTCAGTGCCCAGTGCGGCGTTCCCGCCGCGCGTAAGCGCTCGGCCAAGCGGGTGCCGTGCCCGTCCGGATCGGTGCCCGGCGAATCCACATGCGGCACGATCGCCCGGTCCACCACCCCCAGTCCGTCCCAGCGCGGATCGATACCGCAGGCGGCCCGCACCTCGGCCGGATCGTCGGCATCCTCCAGGCCGTGCAGGTCGGGCGTCAGCAGGCAGGCGCCCGCGCTGTAACCGGTGTAGGCCAGCGCATCTTCGGCCAGCAACTCGGGCAGAACGAGATCGGCTGCGCTGCGGGCGAATTGGGCCCGCAGGACGAAGGTGTTTCCGCCGCGGACCCACAGCGCCGGATAGCCGCGCAGCACCCGCTCCAATTCGGCGCGACGACCGACGTAATCACGCAGATCGACCACCTCGGGCCGGAAACCGCTGCGCCGCAGCGGAACCAGATCACTGGTCACGGCGCCGGACCACGCGGACGGCCATGCGTCGCAGGCATTCGGAATCACCGCGATCGGCCCCGGGCCGCCGACCAGTTCGGCGAACCGGTCGTAGTGGGCGCCGAATCGGTAGCTGGACAGGAACAGTCGCACGGCGAATCAGAGGGTGAACGCGAGATTCGCGGCGATCCGCTCACCCAGTTCCCGGTCGCCCTCGACCTCGATCTCGTCGCGATGGTCCGCGGCGGCGATGCGTCCGCCGCACAGGCGGGCGAACAGACTCGACCCCAGCCGGATCACGGAATCGGCCGGACCATCCAGGGCCGCAACGACTTCCGCGCGCCCGTCGACACGAATGTGCACGGTGCGGGCGACCGGACCGGTGGTCTCGATCGTGATACGGGACCCGTCGGGCGCGCCGCCACGCTTGACCACCACGCGCCCGAGGAAGGGTTCGATCTCGTCCAGCGCGATCTCGGCGCGCCGCCCGCCCTCGTCCATACCCAGGGACTTCGCCTCGCCGCCGAGTGCGTCGGTGATGTCGAGCTGATGCATCCAGCAGTCGAACAACCGCACCCGCATGAACCGGCCGTACGGCACCACCCCGATCGGGGACTGGATGTCGGCGGCCCAGGCGGCCTCGTCGACGGCCGCCAGCGCGGCGCGGCGGCGGTCGGTCACTTCGGTGAACCGGCGCAGCAGGTCGTCACCGCGCAGCGGCCGCAGCGATTCCAGCCACACCTCGTTCAGCGCCCCGGTGTCGTTGCGGACATGGTCGAACGCCCGGACGTCGCTGTCCACGTGTGGCAGCGGCTCGCCGAGCAACATCGATTCGATGGCGACGACGTGCGCGAGCACATCGAAGACCGTCCAGCCCGGCAGCGGTGACGGCAGCCGCCAGCGGTCCTCGTCCAATCCGCTCGTGAGTTCCGCCAGCGCATCCCACTGGTCGGAGAGCGCACTGGTCAGTTCGGTGCGGTCGAGTGAGGCTGTGCTCATGAACGAGTCTCCCTGTCGGTCGGGTCGAGTCGGTCCGGCTCCGCGCCGAGCCGGTCGAGTCCGGTGCGGATCGCGGCCGCCGTGGCCGCCGGATCGTGCGGGCGCCGCAGCAGGAAGCCGCGGGCGAAGGTGAACAGGTCACCACCGCGGCGCGGCACCACGTGCAGGTGGACGTGATGCACTGTCTGGAAGGCCGCCTTACCGTCGTTGAGGACGAGATTCGCCCCGTCGGCGCCGAGGTCGCTGCGCCGCAACGCCTTTGCGATGCGATGGCCCACGCGGAACAGATCCGCGCCCAGGTCGGCGTCGAGTTCGTCGAGGTGGGCGGCATGGCTCTTCGGAATCACCAGGGTGTGTCCCCGGGTGATCGGCCGGATGTCGAGGAAGGCGTACACCCGCTCGTCCTCGTAGATCCGCGTCGCCGGTGCGTCGCCCGCGACGATCCGGCAGAAGAGGCAGCCACTCACCAGGCAGACATTACGGCGTACGACGCAGCCGGCATAGCCCGCTTCTGTGCTGCGTGAACGGGCATTCGGGAGAAAAGGCGTGGTGTGGTGTGACGTTGATCTCAACTAATCTCACCGACCTGCCGGGTACAGTTGCGAGAATTATTTCGGAACTTACTGGAAAGTAAGTTCTGCTCGGCCAGACCCAACAGGCGGCCCACCTGGACATCAGGGGGCCAGCTTGCCGTCACAAGTAAGGAAGTTGACCAGTGGAGACAACGCAGGGCGCGAACGAGGGCGCGCAGCCCGGCGACGACAGTCGCACGTCGCACCGCACGCGTGTCGGTGTGGTTCGTGAGACCGGCACCGATGAACGACGCGTCGCGTTGGTGCCGAAGATCATCCCGAGCCTGGTGAAGCAGGGTGTGCAGGTCGTCGTCGAAGCCGGCGCGGGTATCGGGGCATTGATCCCCGACGAAGCCTACGAGGCCGCGGGCGCGACGATCGGTGATCCGTGGCAGGCCGAGGTCGTGGTGAAGGTGGCCCCGCCCAACGATGCGGAGATCGCCAAGCTGTCGCAGGGCCAGACGCTGATCGGCTTTCTGGCTCCGCGCAACGCGGACAACAAGATCGGCGCGCTACAGGATGCGGGCGTGCGTGCGTTCGCGGTGGAGGCGATTCCGCGTATTTCGCGCGCGCAGGTGATGGACGCCCTGTCCTCGCAGGCCAATGTCGCCGGGTACAAGGCGGTGCTGCTGGCGGCGTCGGAGTCGACGCGGTTCTTCCCGATGCTGACCACCGCGGCGGGCACGGTGAAGCCGGCGACGGTGCTGGTGCTCGGTGTGGGTGTCGCGGGTCTGCAGGCCCTGGCCACCGCCAAGCGCCTGGGTGCGCGCACCACCGGTTACGACGTGCGGCCCGAGGTGGCCGATCAGGTGCGGTCGGTGGGTGCGCAGTGGCTGGACCTGGGTATCGACGCGGCCGGTGAGGGTGGTTACGCCCGCGAGCTGACCGATGACGAAAAGGCCCAGCAGCAGCAGGCTTTGGAGGATGCGATCAAGGGCTTCGACGTGGTGGTGACCACCGCGCTGGTGCCGGGTCGCCCCGCGCCGCGCCTGGTGACCGCCGCCGCCGTGGAGGGAATGAAGCCCGGCAGTGTGATCGTCGACCTGGCGGGGGAGACCGGTGGCAACTGCGAGCTGACCGAACCCGGTAAGACGGCGGTCAAGCACGGTGTCACGATCTGCTCGCCGCTGAATCTGCCGGCGACGATGCCCGAGCACGCCTCGGAGCTGTACTCGAAGAATATTGCGGCGCTGCTGGAGCTGATGCTGACCGACGGCCGGCTCGAGCCCGATTTCGGTGACCAGGTGCTCGCCGATTCCTGTGTGGCCGGTGCGCCGAGCCGTCCCGCCGACTCCGAGGAGCAGGGCTGATGTATACCGAGCTTTTGGCCAATATCGCGATTCTGGTGCTGTCCGGATTCGTGGGTTTCGCGGTGATCTCCAAGGTGCCCAACACCTTGCACACGCCGCTGATGTCGGGCACCAACGCCATTCACGGCATCGTGGTGCTGGGGGCGCTGGTCACGTTGGGCAAGGTCGAGCACCCGTCGGTGATCACGCAGATCATTCTGTTCGTCGCGGTGGTGTTCGGAACGCTGAACGTGGTCGGTGGTTTCGTGGTGACCGACCGGATGCTGGGGATGTTCAAGGGCAAGAAGCCCGCTGCGTCGGGCGCGGAGCGCCCTGGAAACACCGAGAAGGCGGGCCGCTGACTCATGGACAATCTGGTCAATATCCTTTACATCGTCGCGTTCTCACTGTTCATCTATGGTCTGATGGGCTTGACCGGCCCGAAGACCGCGGTGCGTGGCAACTGGATCGCGGCGGTCGGTATGGGCATCGCGGTGATCGCGACGTTCATCTCCATCCGTGACACCTCGAACTGGATCATCATCATCGCGGGCCTGGTTGTCGGTGTGGCGCTGGGTGTTCCGCCCGCGCGGTTCACCAAGATGACCGCGATGCCACAGCTGGTGGCCGCGTTCAACGGTGTCGGTGGTGGCACGGTCGCGTTGATCGCGTGGTCGGAATTCCTCAACAGCGACGGTTTCTCGTCGCTGCACGAACAGCCCACCGTGCACATCGTGATCGGTTCGCTGTTCGCGGCGATCATCGGTTCGATCTCGTTCTGGGGCTCGCTGATCGCGTTCGGCAAGCTGCAGGAGATCCTGCCCGGCCGCCCCATCGGGCTCGGCAAACTGCAGCAGCCGGTCAACCTGCTGCTGGCCCTGGGTGCGATCGCTTCCGCGGTCGTGATCGGTATCGGCGCCACCAAGGACGGTGCGCCGTGGTGGTGGATGGTGCTGCTGCTGGTGCTGGCCGCCGTGCTCGGCCTGATGGTCGTGCTGCCGATCGGTGGCGCGGACATGCCCGTGGTGATCTCGCTGCTGAACGCGCTGACCGGTCTGTCGGCCGCGGCGGCCGGTCTGGCGTTGAACAACACCGCGATGATCGTGGCCGGCATGATCGTCGGCGCGTCGGGCACCATCTTGACCAACCTGATGGCGAAGGCCATGAACCGGTCCATCCCGGCCATCGTGGCGGGTGGTTTCGGTGGTGGCGGCGGTGCCGCGGCTGCCGGTGACGGTGAACAGAAGCAGGCCAAGGCCACCAGTGCCGCGGATGCCGCGATCCAGATGGCGTACGCCAACCAGGTGATCGTGGTGCCCGGCTACGGTATGGCCGTCGCGCAGGCCCAGCACGCGGTCAAGGAGATGGCCTCGCTGCTGGAAGCCAAGGGTGTCGAGGTCAAATACGCCATCCATCCGGTCGCGGGTCGTATGCCCGGCCACATGAACGTGCTGCTGGCCGAGGCCGAGGTCTCCTACGACGCGCTCAAGGAAATGGACGACATCAACGGCGAATTCTCGCGCACCGACGTGGCTTTGGTGATCGGCGCCAACGACGTCACCAACCCCGCCGCGCGCGAGGACTCCTCCAGCCCGATCTACGGCATGCCGGTGCTCAACGTCGACCAGGCCAAGAGCGTGATCGTGCTGAAGCGGTCGATGAACTCCGGCTTCGCCGGCATCGACAACCCGCTGTTCTACGCCGACCACACCTCCATGCTGTTCGGCGACGCCAAGAAATCCGTCGGCGCCGTCACCGAGGAACTCAAGGCGCTGTAACGAGCGTAGGTTCGACCCGAGACGGCCCGCGGCAGATGTGCTGCGGGCCGTTTCCGGTTTCCGGGCGGCGGGCGATGCGGGCTTGCGGCAACGTGGGCGCACGCCGCCTCCCAGCCACGGGTGGCGGACTAGAGTGGCCCGCGGGGCTCAATGATGCCGCGAGCGCGGCACGGCAGCCGGAAGGGGTCGAGATGACGGTTCGGGAGCGGTTCGATCTGCCTGCGGTGGGCGATGATTCGGCGATCTACGGCACGCCGTATCAGACCCCCGAAGGCGCCACGGTCATCCCGGTGACGCGCCCCGGCGGAAAGTTCCGGCGCGCCCGGCCGCTGGGCGTCTTCGTCATCGAGGACGGCAACACCGGCTGGCACGCCGTCACCGACGACACGGCCATCGCCCTGCTGGGCATCTTCGTCGGCTTGGTGG
Organism: Nocardia sp. MDA0666; assembly: GCF_003023875.1. NCBI lineage: Bacteria > Bacillati > Actinomycetota > Actinomycetes > Mycobacteriales > Nocardiaceae > Nocardia > Nocardia sp. MDA0666. The sequence continues at coordinate 79,122 of NZ_PYHT01000010.1, read as the reverse complement.
CGACGACGCTGTCGCTGATCGCGGTGGTGCGGAATCCGCCGTGGCCGGATGTCACCATCCGGATCGACCGCAAGGAGCGCTGACGCGCTTCATCGCCGCCCGAAGACGTCGGTGCGCTCGGCACTGTCGAGAAACGCGTCGACCATGCGGTGGTTGAGCGCGGCGAGCTGACGCAGATCCTCGGTCGACCACTCCGCCAGCGCATCGCGCATGTGGCGGCGGCTCACCGCACGGATCGCGTCGACGGTGGCCCGGCCCTCGTCGGTGATGCGCACCCGCTGCGCCCGGCGGTCCTCCGGATCGGTCACCCGGTCGACGTAACCGGCCCGCTCCAGGCGCTGGATCTGGCGCGTGACATGCGGCGCTTCCACATCCAGGCAGGCCGCGAGCTCACCCATGCGCATCGGCTCCGGGGCGTCGGCGAGCATCCGCAGCAGCGGCACGTTGGCGCGATCGAGATTCACCCCGGCCGCGGCCACGGTGCGATCGTGGCGTCTGGCCCGGGTGAGCAGGTGCGCGATCCGGGTCAGGGCGCGCTCGAGTTCCACGATGTAGTCGGCGTCGACCACCGATTCGGGATTTCCTTCGGAACGCGGCACAGGGTTATCCTACTACCCAACTTACTTAAGTTAGGTAAGTATAAAGATAGGGAACTCAGATGACGTCGACCGTCACCGGCCGATCCACCGGAACCGATTCCGAAACCGGTGCGCCGGCGCACCTGGTCTTGACACTGCTGGCGCTGTGCGCGGCCGGACTCGTGGTCTCGCTGCAGCAGACCGTGGTCATTCCGTTGCTGCCCAGGCTGATCGGGCAACTGCACACCGACGTCGCGGGTGTCACGTGGTTGTTCACCGCCGCGCTGCTCACCGGAGCCGTTGCCACACCGCTGCTTTCGCGCTTCGGCGACATGTACGGCAAGAAGCGCATGGTGATGTTCTGCATGGGGCTGCTGATCATCGGTTCGGTGGTCTGCGCGATGGCGAGTTCGCTGGGCGTCTATATCGTCGGCCGGGCGCTGCAGGGCACCTCGTCGGCGCTGATTCCGCTGGGAATCGGCATCATTCGCGACACCTTCCCGCGCGAACGGCTCACTACCGCGATCGGCGTCATCAGCGGCACCATGGGCGTCGGCGGCACCGTCGGCATGCTGGTGACCGGTGTCATCGCGGACAAGACCACCGATCCGCATCCCGTGTTCTGGATGACCGCGGTGCTGGCCGTGCTCGCCACCGTGCTCGTCGGCGTGAGCGCCAGGGATGTGGGGCAGCGCCACGGCGGGCAGCCGGATTATCTGGGCGCGGTCCTGCTCGCCGGTCTGCTGGTGTGCCTGCTGCTGGCCATCAGCGAGGGGCCGCGCTGGGGCTGGGGCGAGACCAGCGTGATCGGCCTTTTCGCCGCGGCCGCCGTGCTGGCCGTGGTGTGGGTGCTGGTGGAGCGAAGGGTCGCGCAGCCGCTGGTGCGCCTGCCGTTGCTGGTCGGCCCGCGCTCGCTGTCGGCCAATATGGCCTCGGCGCTGCTGGGTTTCGCGATGTTCGGTTCCTTCACGCTGATCTCGAACTTCGTGCAGACCCCCGCCGACAAGGTCGGTTACGGTCTGTCCGGGTCGGTCCTGGCCGTGGGTCTTTACGGCATTCCCAGCTCGGTGCTGATGACCTTCTTCTCCTTCCGCACCGGGCGCATCGTCGCGCGCATCGGCCCGGCCTTCACCCTGGCCATCGGCGCGGCCTTCGCCGGTGCGGCGACCGGATGGCTGGCGCTGTCCAATGCGCACGGCTACGACATGGTCATCTCGAATACGCTGCAGGGCATCGGCTTCGGTATCGGTTACGCCGCGCTGGGAACCCTTGCCGTCCAGCATGTTCCGATGAGCGAGAGCGGAATCGCGAGTGGGATCAACTCACTGGTGCGCACCGCCGGCGGCAGTATCGCCGGCGCCATCACCGCCTCGATTCTGAGCGCTCTCACCATCGGTCACACGGGCGTGCCGTCGCTGCACGCCTACGTGATCAGCTTCGCGGTGCTGAGTGTCGGGGCGTGGCTGGCCGCGGCCGTGGCACTGGGCAACGGCCTGCGGCACAAGCACGAACGGTAGTGGACGTCAGGACAACCGTCCCAGTGCGGGGAGCAGCACAAAGCAGGCGGCAGTGCCGACCAGCGCCACCGCGATGCCTGTGCACAGCTGTCGTGCGCGCCCGCCGCGAGTGCAGAGCAGAGCAGCGGCGATCAATTCGACCGCGTACAGCAGGACGAGCGCGAAGATCAGGTATCCGTTGATGAAGAACGGAATCACGTTCAGCGTGAGGCAAACTGCAGCCCCTCTGAATGACAGTGGGCCGAACCAGGTTTCGCGCCTGTCCTGCGGAGCAGAGTGTTCTCCGGTCACAGGATGCTCCTACCTGGTCGCGAAATAGAGGCATCCGATGATGACAGACGACCCGAGCCATATGCCCGCGGTGGTCACTGCGGCAAGAGCTACGCCGCGGACGGGCCCCCGCGCCTTCCATCGAAGGAGCGAGGCGATAAGGGTACCTACCACCGAGGCGGCGAGAAACGAACCGAAGATCGTGCCGTCGGTGTCCGAGTGCATCACCCGCGCCGCGATCATCATGACCACCAACTGCAGCAGGAAGAAACCCGCGACGCCCCATGTGGCGAGGCGCCAGAACCGCGCATCTTCCGACGAAGAGGGCGTCATTCAGGCCGTCCCTGCGGGTATCCGCTGCGCCGGGGCGGTGGGCGGCGCCGTGACCGGACCGAACGATGTCGACGGCTTCGGATTCCCCGGCACGTCGTAGCGGTCGTTCCATTCGGTGAACGGACCGAAGGCCGCACCTCCCACGCCGATGTCGTGGTGAAACGGCAGATTCATGGCCGGGCCGAGTGAGCTCCCGGATCGAGCCGGGTCCAGCGCGATCGTTTGCGTGCGACCATCGGGGGTGTCTTGATACACCTCCAATGATGGGTAATCGGTGCGCGTCCCGTTCACTTGGACCCCGTTCGGACCGGGCTGGAACACCAAATCGCCGTTGACCGTGACGTCGTGGCCATCCAGGCCAGGAGGTTTGGTCATCCAAGAGGGCGGCAGTGGGTTACCCGCGTCGTACTGGATACGGACCGACCCGTCTGGGTTCTGCCACACTCTCCCGTCCGGCGCACCAACTTTGACCTCGCCCGGGCTGCCGTCGTCGTTCTCGCGAACGGACGGGTTCTGGCGCATGACGACGATGCCGTTCTCGTAGTCGACATACGTAGTGACCTTCGTATGTTCGGGATCGAAGTTCGGGTCGGCCGTTCGATTGTTCCCCAAGTCGCGAGCGCCGGGATTGAGATTGAGCGGATTGGGGTCCGGGTCGGAGACGTCACGTTGCTCGATGTACTGAGACGATCGGACCACCCCCTGACCAGGAACGGGCGTGATCTTGACGACGCGGATTTCGGGCCCGACACCCTTGAACTCCGGGGTATAGCTGTTCGGGTTCAGGACCTCGGCTGTACTCCAGTCGGATGCGGTTGTAGGCGGACGCCCGAACAACTGCTGGAACGCCGCGGCCGAGGTGCGGATCCGATCCGGATCGGCGCGGGAATCCATGGATTTGAAGCTCTGATCGGCTACCTTGATTGCCGTCAAGGTAGCCGCCGATGCCATCTTCGTCAGTTCGTCGTTGGCCGTGGCAATGGCGGCGCTCCATTGCGCATCGGCGGTTCGGAGGCTGGCGACCAGTCCGGACAGGCGAGAAAGCTCTACGCCCGCTTCGGAATTCGGATCTTGTATTCCGGTTGCGCTCCAGTCGTCCGCGACGGCAACCGGCGGGACGACGTAATGCTGAAAGATCGTCTTGATTTCCGCTACCGGGTACTGAAGGTCGCGAGCTGCGCCGGCGCAGGCGGCACTGAGGTCATCGTATGCGGTGGCAATCGCTCGTATCTGAGTCTGTTCGCGGTCGGCTTTGTCTTCAGCGGCTCGGGCCGCCGCGCCTTGCCACGCCAGATCGTCGTGGATGGTCTTGTGCAGCGTGCCCGCTACTTTGACGATGGCGTCAGCAATCTGGCCGGCCCGGTCGGCGACGCCCTGCAAGCCTGAGGTATCCAAGGCCAGAACTTCTTTCGGAGTCGGCATGATGGCTACCGACCCGCGTGCGGGTCGCCGGAATTCAGATCCGCGACAGCGGCGAGACGCTGAGCGGCGTCTCGGTCGTTGCCGTGAAAGCTGTCTGCACACGACGCCAACAGGGCTGAGAACTCGTTGAAGCGTGCCTTCAGAACGTCCTTCGCTTGCGTACTCGCCACATTGGACTTGCCGAGTTCCGTCCCTACCGACAAACCCGCGAGCAATTTCGCCACCGGATCGGCGTCGAGTTTCGGCGCATTGTCGACATCGGTCGGTAGTAGCGCCAACTCCCCGGCCGCGGCCCGCAGTCCGTCCGGGTTGACTTGAAATGTCATTTACCCCTCCTGACGTCAGGATAGGGCAGGGAAGCGACTTCCGGCGAGCCGAGTACTCGCGGTTCACATGGTGCTGAGTGTCGGGGCGTGGCCGGCCGCAGGCCGTGGCACTGGGTCACGGCCTGCGGCACAAGCATGAACGGTAGCGGCTACGCGACTTTCAATGTCCCGCCGTCGATGACGTAGTCGGCGCCGACGATATTGCCGGCCCGCGCGGAGACGAGGAAGGCTACCAGTGCGGCCACCTCCTCGGGCTCCGAGATCCGCCCGGAGGCGATGCCGAAACTCTCGCCGATGGTCGCGAGCAGGTCGTCGTGCGAGATGCCCTGCGCTGCAGCGAGTTTCCCCCCGAATCGGTTCGGGTCCCGCCACAGCGGAGTGCCCACGACGCCGGGGGATACGGTGTTGACGCGTACGCCGCGCGGGGCCAATTCCTCACTGAGGCGTTTGCTCAACGCGGTGAGCGCGGCCTTGGCCTCGCTGTAGCCGATCGGCCCGGCCGCGGGCAGGCGCGAGTTGATCGAGGAGATGTTCACGATCGCGCCGCGGCGTTCCAGCAGGCTGGGCAGCGCCGCGCGCGTGGTCCAGACGGCGCTGAACAGATTGAGGTCGAACAGGGTTCGCCACTGTTCGTCGGAGATGTCGGTGAATGCGCCCAGCCCCAGCCGATCCGCATCACCGCCACCGACATTGTTGACCAGGATGTCGATGCCGCCGAGTTCACGCAGCGCCGAATCGATCAGTGTGGTGGCGCCCTCGGAGGTGCCGAGATCGACGGAATAGGCTGCCACACTGGCCTTTTCCAGTTCCGGCGTGACGGTGCGCGCGGCGCCGACCACCAGTGCTCCCTCGGCGGTCAGCGCCTCGGCGATCGCCAGTCCGATGCCGCGGCTCGCGCCGGTGACGACGGCGGTCTTGCCGGTGAGTTCGAGGTCCATGAGCTTCCCTTTCTTGAACTTCAGGTCAAAAATTGCGGTACGAAAAAGGGCCGCGGTTGCGGCCCGGATATCAGAGGGTGGTCAGTGCGGTGTCGATGATGCGGTGCAGAGTCTCCGCATCGCTGCTCTTCGCCATGACGCGCAGTCCCACGATGGTGTTCATCAGGAATTCGGCGGCGGCCCGCGGATCGACGTCCTGTGCCACGTCGCCGTCGCGTCGACCCCGATCGATCCGATCGGACAGTGCGGTCATGGTGTTCTCCTGCATGGTCCGGACCGCCTTCGTGATCTCGGGATCCTGCGCGGAGAATTCGGTAGCGGTGTTCACCGCCAGGCAGCCACGCCGAACAGGCTGTGCCACATCGGTATCCACCAGAAACCGGATGAACGCGCCGATGCAGTCGCGTGCGGTCCCCGGCCGGGCCATGAACTCCCCGGCCACTTCCGCTCCCATCCGGTCGTAACGGCTCAGCACCCGCTCGAACAGCTCCCGCTTACTGCCGAACGTGTTGTACAAACTCCCCTTCCCGATCCCGGTAGCCTCGGCCAGCTGCGCCGGCGAGGTATTCGCATACCCATGAGTCCAGAACGCATCCAGAGCCCGATCCACCACGGTCTCGGTCTCGAAGTTACGCGGCCTGCCCATGTCCCGAACTCTACGAGTTTTTGTCCTTGAGGTCAACAATTCGGCTCTCGTCCCCCACGGTGCCTGCGAACCAGGCGCAGAGGAGGACGGCGAGTAGGGGGAAGGTGAAGGCCAGGGTGAGGGAGGTGAGTTGGGCGAGCCAGCCTATGACCGAGGGGCCGGCGAGGAAGCCCAGGTAGCCGAGGCCGAAGACCTTGGACATGTCGGTGGCGGCGGTGGCGGTGCTCAGATTGCCCGCTGCGGTGAAGATCTGGGGGACGCCGCCGGCGAGGCCGAGGCCGGCGAGGATCCAGCCCGCGAGGCTCAGGGGCAGCCATGGCGAGGCCATGATGACGGCGAGACCGGCGGCGCCGAGGACCGAACCCCAGCGGACGACGGCGATGCGGCCGAAGCGTTCGCTGACCCGGTCCGCGATGAAGCGGCCAACGGTCATCGCGATGGAGAACGCACCGAACGAGAGGGCGGCGGTGGCGTCGCTGACGCCCAGATGCTCGTGCGTCTGCAGGGCGCTCCAGTCGTTGGCGACGCCCTCGGCCATCAGCAGGGCGAACGCGATCGCGGCCAGCGCCAAGACTTTCGGCGGGAGCCAGCGCCGGATGCGTCGGCACACGGCGGAATCGGCTACGCGGCGACCGGGCCGCGAACCCGTGCCGGCTGCCGGAAGTGCTGCGGCCGATTCGGTGACAGCCACACCGTTTCCGGCCGCGGAGTGGTCCGGTACCGCCACGGATTCGGCGATCTTGGCTGCCGGTTCGACGTGCGAGGTGGCGTGCAGGCGGGGGAGCAGGCTCGGCACACTGGCCAGCATCACCAGCAGGCCCAGCACGGCCGCGACCGCGAAACTCACCCGGATATCGGTCCCGGCGTGCATGGCCGCCGCGCCGGCGAGCGAGCCGACCAGACCGCCGCAGGAGAAGAGCGCGTGGAACGCCGCCATGATCGGCCTGCGGTAGACCCGCTCGACCTGCACGGCCTGGGCGTTCATCGACACATCGAGCGCCCCGTTGCCGAAACCGAAGATCGCGAGCGCGATTCCGAGCTGCACCGGCCCGGTGGCCCATGCCGGCCCGCTCACCGCCAGGACCAGCCAGGTGACGGCCGCGGTGACCAGGGTTCGGCTGCCGAAGCGGTCGGCGAGCGGACCCGCCGCCTGCATACCGACGATGCCGCTGCCGGCCATCACCAGGATCAGAATGCCGAGGGTCCCATGCGAGACCCCGGTGCGATCCGTGATGACCGGAATGTGCACCACCCACATCGCGGCCAGGAACCCGTTGAGCGCGAAAACCGCGAACACCGCTGCCCGCGCGCGGCGAGCGGCCGGAGCAACCGTCCCGCGCCGTGTCGTCTCCACCGATGAATGCATCGATTCGACGGTACCGGGCGCGCACCGATTGTTCACCGCATGAGAGGACGTGCCGAACCAGGTGGCTCGGCACGCGGAACCCCTTGGGGCCCAACACCCGAAGCGCCTGCCCCGCGGGTACGACTCCGGAGCGGAGGAGTGCGTCGAAGCGTCGTTGATTCGGCGGCGCCGACCGCGGTCGGCGGCTCCCCGTATCCCGAGCGATCACGGCATCGTCGACGTCACCGCAGGGGCCCCGGATGTAACCGGTTTCGATTCGAGTGTATGACCTACCACCGACACGTTTCGGAGCCGCGCCGGGTTCACCTGCCGCCTCTGCCCGCGTCGCACCGGTCGCGGTCACTATTGTCGGGGCCGTGACCACACAGCAGGACTACCCGGTGCTCTGGCCGGTGCCGACCCGATGGGCGGACAACGACCACTACGGCCACGTCAACAACGTGACCTACTATTCGTACTTCGACACCGCGGTCAACGCCTGGTTGATGGCCGCGACCGGTGCGGATATCCGCGAGCTGCCCGCGATCGGCGTGGTCGCCCAGACCTCGTGCCAGTATCTGGGTTCGCTGAGTTTCCCCGACCAGCTGCGGGTGGGGTTGCGGATCAGCCGCCTAGGCCGCTCCAGCATCACCTATGATCTGGCGATCTTCCGCGTCTTGGACGCCGGCACCGCCGCCGGCACCGCCGGGGAGGATCTGGAGCTGGCCGCCACCGGCAGCTTCGTGCACGTCTACGTGGACAACGAGACCCGCAAATCCGTGGAGATCCCGGCGATCATCCGCAGCGCCGCCGCCGCGCTGGTGACCGACGAGACCTAGACCCGGCCCAGCAGAGTCAGCGGATCCTCGAGCAGTGAGGCGACCGTCGACAGGAATCGCGCGCCGAGCTCCCCGTCGATCATGCGGTGATCGAAGCTCACGCCGAGCGTGGTGATCCACCGGATCGCCGGCTCGTCGCGATACACCCACGGCCGTTTCCGGATCGAACCCAGGCACAGAATCGCGCCCTCACCCGGATTCACCAGCGGCACACCGGTATCGACGCCGAAGACACCCACATTGCTGATGGTGAAGGTGCCGCCGCGTAGATCGGCGGGGGTCGCCGAACCGGCGCGAGCCACATCGGCGAGCCAGCCGATCTCCCGGCACAGCTCGCGCAGGCTCAGCGACTGCGCCTCCTTGATGTTGGGGACGAGCAGCCCTCGTTCGGTGGCCACGGCGATGCCGAGGTTGACGTAATGCTTGGTGACGATCTGATTGGCTTCGGCGTCCCAGCAGGAGTTGATCCCGGGGAATTCGGCGATCGCCGCGAGCGTCGCCTTCGCCACCAGGGCGAGGGGAGTGAGCGACAGCCCGGTGAAGGAGTCGGTGCTGCGCAGATGGTCGAGCAACTCCATCGAGGCGGTGAAATCCGTGGTCACGAACGCGCTGGCCTGAGGAATCGTGCGGGCGCTGGTGGTCATGGCCGCGGCGATGCGCTTGCGGACACCGCTGACCGGGGTGCGGGTTTCGCGTTCACTCGGCGTCGGCCGGATGATGCCGCCGTCGGGTCGCATGGTGGGCACCGGTGGAGCGGCCGGGCGCGGAGCGTCGGCGGCCTCCTCCTCGGGCCGCACCCGGCGCGGCGGCTGCGACACCGGCACCGCGTGGCGCACATCCTCGACCGTCACCGCCCCGCCCGGCCCGGAGCCGGCCACGAACGCGATATTGATACCGAGTTCGCGAGCCAGCTGGCGGGCGGCCGGCGTGGCGGGCGGGCGGCCCGGGAACTCCGGCGGAATCTCCTCGGATCGTCCCGGTGCGGCCGAATGTGGCGCCGCGGCACCGTTTTTCGACGCCGGACGACGCCGCGTGGGCGCGTCGGCCCCGGGCCCGTAACCGACGAGCACCGAGGTCCGGCTTTCGCCTGTCGCGGGAGCGTCACCGGCCGGCGCGGCGGTGCGCACTCTGATCAGCGGTGCGCCGACCGCCACCGTCTCACCGGGCCGGGCCAGCAGTTCGGCGACCTGCCCGGCGAACGGACACGGTAGTTCGACCTGCGCCTTGGCGGTCTCCACCTCGGCGATGGTCTGGTTGAGTTCGACGGTATCGCCGGGGGCCACCGACCAGGAGATCAGTTCGGCCTCGGTCAATCCCTCCCCGAGATCGGGCAGCCGGAACTCGAGGATGTGGTTGTTGTCGTCCACAGCAGGGTCTTCCAAAGGGGCACCTCTGTCCGAACAGTTGTCAAGCGGCGAACGTTCGATCGACCGCGTCGAGAATGCGATCGGGGTCTGGCATGTGGTGCCGTTCGAGCTTAGCCGGGGGATACGGGATGTCGAAGCCACCGACGCGCAGGATCGGCGCCTCGAGATAGTAGAAACACCGTTCGGCGATGCGGGCGGCGATCTCGGCGCCGAGCCCCGCGAAGACCGGCGCCTCGTGTGTGACGATCAGCCGGCCGGTGCGGCGCACCGATTCCTCGATCGTGTCGAAATCGATCGGCGACAGGCTGCGCAGGTCGATCACCTCGAGTGAATGCCCCTCTCCGGCCGCGATTTCGGCCGCCGTCAGCGCGGTGGCGACCATGCCGCCGTAGGCGACGATCGTGGCGTCGCGGCCGGAACGGCGGATGCGCGCCCGGTCCAGGGGGAGTGGATCCGCGTCCAGGGCGGTGAAATCCAGATCGGCCTTGTCCCAGTAACGCCGCTTGGGCTCGAAGAAGACGACCGGGTCGTCGCACGAAATAGCTTGGCGCAACAGCCGATACGCATCCTCGGGCGTACTCGGCGAGACTACGCGCAGTCCGGCGGTGTGCGCGAAATACGCCTCCGGCGACTCCGAATGATGTTCGACCGAACCGATTCCCCCGCCGAATGGAATCCGGATGGTGATCGGCGCGCGGACCTTGCCCTGTGTGCGGTAGTGAATCTTGGCGACCTGCGAAACGATCTGGTCGAAGGCCGGGTAGACGAATCCGTCGAACTGGATCTCGCACACCGGCCGGAAGCCGCGCAGCGCCATGCCGAAAGCGGTTCCGATGATGCCGGATTCGGCCAGCGGCGTGTCGATTACGCGGTTGTTCCCGAAGTCCTTCTGCAGCGTGTCGGTCACCCGGAACACACCGCCGAGCCGCCCGATGTCCTCACCCATCAGCACGACCTTCGGATCGTCCTCCAGGGCCCGGCGCATCCCCGTGTTCAGCGCGTTCGCGAAGGTGGTGATCATGCCCGTACTCCTTCCTCGAAACCCGCCAGGTACCCGGCGTATTCGTCGCGCTCGGCGGCGATCAGCGGATGCGCGGTGGTGTAGACGTGGTCGAACAGCTGCATCGGATCCGGATCGGGCATGTCGATGGTCGCGGTGCGGACCGCGGCGGCGACCGTGTCGGCGCGCGCGGTGACCTGGCGCTCGAAGTCGCTGTCCCACAGTCCTTCTCGTTCGAGGAGCCGTCGCATGCGGTCGATCGGGTCACGGCGCTGCCACAGTTCGGTTTCCGCGGCCGAGCGGTAGCGGGTGGGATCGTCGGCGGTGGTGTGCGGGCCCATCCGATAGGTGATCGCCTCGATGAACGACGGCCCGCCACCGGCGCGGGCACGGGCGACGGCCTGGCGGGTCACCGCCAGGACGGCCAGCACGTCGTTACCGTCGACCTGCACACCCGGGATGCCGTATCCGTAGGCGCGCCGGACGATCGGCGTCTGGCTCTGCAGCTGCACCGGTTCGCTGATCGCCCAGTGGTTGTTCTGGCAGAAGAACACCACCGGCGCACTCCAGGAGGCGGCGAAGCCGAGCGCTTCGGCGATATCGCCCTGACTGCTGGCGCCGTCACCGAAGTAGGTCAGCACCGCGATCTCCGCGCCTTCCAGATGCGCGGCGTAGGCGTAACCGGTGGCGTGCAGGCCCTGCGAGCCGACGACGATGGCCGGATTGGTCATGTTGATCTCGTCCGGATCCCAGCACGAATGCGCCACGCCCCGCCACAGCCGGGTGATGAGGGTGGGATCCACGCCACGGCAGTAGGCGACACCTGCCTCGCGGTAGCTGCAGAAGACGTAATCGTCGTCGTGCAGGGCGCGCGCCGAGCCGATCTGCGACGCCTCCTGGCCGAGCAGCGGCGCCCACAGGCCGAGCTGGCCCTGCCGCTGCAGTGCGGTCGCCTCGACGTCGATGCGGCGGGTGACGACCAGGTCCTCGTAGAGTTCGCGCAGTTCGGCCGGACCGATATCCGCGATCAGGGCCGCGTGCTCGCGGTCGAGAACACGGCGCCCGTCGGGCTGGACCAGTTGTACGGGATAGGGGTTCGTCCCGGTGTCGTACCCGGTTGTGGTGTTGTGCGTGGTCGTGTTGTGCACAGCCATCACCTCCTCGTTGCCGCGTACGACGGGGTCTTCCGTCCCTCGCGATCCGGCGGACTGCATTTTCGCCAGCTGTGTGCTGTACCTCACAGCATCCACGATTGCGCGCAATGCGCAAGTGTCAACACGCGGACTGCGCAGAATGCTCGATGTGGAGGGGGTGAGGACTGTCATACTGCGTTACATGCCCAGTGGTGAACCCGCTCCCGCGACAATCGACGCCACCGACGCCCGGCTGCTGCTGGAACTGGTTGCCAACCCTCGTGCCACCGGGGTGGAACTGGCCACGCGACTGGGGCTGTCTCGCAATACCGTGCAGGCCCGGCTGGCCCGGTGGGAGGCCGCCGGTGTGCTGGCCGGATTCGAGCGGCGCGTGGACCCGCGCGCCCTCGGTTACCGGCTGGCGGCCTTCGTCGCGGTGGTGGTCGATCAGCATCGGCTCGCCGACGTGGTGGCCGAACTCGCCGAGATACCCGAGGTCACCGAGGTGTGCGGCACGACGGGGCAGACGGATCTGACGGTTCGTGTGGTCGCGCGCGACGCCGACGATCTGTACCGGATCACCGGCGCGATTCTGAAGATCGCGGGTGTGCAGCGCACCAATATGGCCCTGGTGATGCAGCAATTGGTCGGGCCGCGCACCGCGCCGCTGCTGCAGCGGCTGGCCGGAGCCGACGAGTCGGCAGCGCCACGACAGGACGCGGGACGACAGGACACCGGGGAGAATTCGGTCCAGTTCCGGCGTACTGGCCGCTGACGGCAGGGCCAGCCGCCCGCGAAGATAGCTCGGTGACTGCCACCGCCGATTCCGCATCCCATCCGCCCGACATCGCCGAGGCACAGACAGGCATCCAGGCGGCGGTCGAGAGCGAGCATGGGCCCGGCGGTACCGGACAGGCGATGAGCGCCGGGATCATCGCCGCGCTGGTCGGTTTCACCAGTTCGTTCGCGGTCGTGCTGGCCGGGCTCACCGCCGTCGGCGCGACCCCGGCACAGGCCGCCTCGGGTCTGCTGGCGGTCTGTGTGACGCAGGCGGTGGGCATGTGGATCCTGAGCCGGCGCTACCGCATGCCGATCACCCTCGCCTGGTCCACTCCGGGTGCGGCGCTGCTGGCCGGCGCCGGCGCGGTGACCGGTGGCTGGCCCGCGGCGGTGGGAGCGTTCGTGATCACCGGGGTATTGATCGTCCTCACCGGATGCTGGTCACGGCTGGGCCGGCTGATCACCGCGATCCCGGTCGAGATCGCGCAGGCCATGCTCGCCGGTGTACTGCTGCCGCTGTGCCTGGCGCCGCTGCGGGCGCTGACCACCTCGAGCGCGGCGGTGGTGGCGCCGGTGCTGGTGGTGTGGGTGGTGCTGCAGCGGTACGCGCAGCGGTGGGCGGTGCCCGGCGCCTTCGTCACCGCGGTGGCCGGGGCGGCGATCGCGATGGTCGCCGGACATCGCTCGATTCCGGCCGGCGATCTGGTGCCGAAGCTGGAAATCACTGTGCCGCACTGGAGTTGGCAGGCGATCATCGGCATCGCGATTCCGCTGTATGTGGTCACGATGGCCGCGCAGAACATCCCCGGCGTGGCGGTCATGAGCTCGTTCGGATATCGGGTGCCGTGGCGGGCATCGATGACGGTCACCGGGCTCGGGACCATCGTGGGTGCCCCGGCGGGCGGGCATGCGATCAACCTGGCCGCGATCAGCGCGGCATTGGCGGCCGCGCCGTCGGCCCACCCCGACCCGCGCCGGCGCTGGGCGGCCACCATGGCCGCCGGCGGGTGCTACCTCGTGCTGGCTCCGGCCGCCGCGGCGCTGGTCGCGCTCGCCGCCGCCGCACCCGCCGGTGTGCTGGAAACCGTTGCCGGACTTGCCCTCCTCGGCACCTTCGCCGCCGCGCTCACCGCGGCGCTCGGGGTCGCCGAACATCGTGTCGCGGCCACGGTGACGTTTCTGGTCTCGGCCTCCGGGATAGCGGTGTTCGGCATCGGCGCGGCGTTCTGGGCGGTGGTCGCGGGCCTGGTCGTGCGATGGATGCTGACCCGCCGGGACGCGCCGGTGTCGTAGGCTGACACCTGTTCGCGTCACGGGTACATCTGTTGACTGAGGAGCCGGGCTTGACCGCGGTACTGATCTCCCCCGAAGAACTCCGGAAATCGCTGGCGGACAGCGGGAGCCGGGTGCATCTGCTGGATGTGCGATGGGCGCTGGGCGATCCCGACGGGCCCCAGCACTATCTCGCCGGCCACATTCCCGGCGCGATCTTCGTCGATCTCGAGACCGAGCTGGCCGCGCCGCCGTCCCCGACACACGGCCGCCACCCGTTGCCGACCCTCACCCACCTGCAGAAATGCGCCCGCAGCTGGGGGCTGTGCAGCGGGGAGCCGACGGTCGTCTACGACGCCACCGGCGGGATGGCCGCGGCGCGGGCGTGGTGGCTGCTGCGCTGGGCGGGCGTGCGCGACGTGCGCATTCTCGACGGCGGCCTGCCCGCGTGGGAGCGGGGCGGCGGCGATCTGGCCGTCGGCACCGAACCCGATCCGAAGCCCGGCGACGTGGTGCTCACGCCCGGCAATATGCCGGTGGTGGAAGCCGACGAGGTCGCGGGCTGGCGGGGCGCGCTGCTGGACGCGCGAGCCGGGGAACGCTACCGCGGACAGGTCGAGCCGATCGACCCGCGCGCCGGGCACATCCCGGGCGCGGTGAGCGTGCCGACCGCGGAAAACCTCACGCCCGAGGGCACTTTCAAGACCCCGGACCAGTTGCGGGCGCGGTTCTCCGATCTCGGTTCCGGCCCGGTGGCGGTCTACTGCGGTTCCGGGGTGACCGCCGCCCACCAGATCGCGGCGCTGTCGGTCGTGGGAGTGTCGGCGGCGCTGTATCCGGGTTCGTGGTCGCAGTGGTCGTCGGATCCGGAGCGTCCGGTCGCCACGGCGCTGGATTGACGCGAATCAGCCCACGGCCCCCGCTGCGAGGGCCGCGCGCCAGTCACCGTATTCGCTGATGTCCTTCCCGTCGGCGGCGGCGGTCCCGTCACATCCGAACGCGGTATGCCAGGTGCCGTCATCGAGTTCGACGGCGCCCAGTTGCATCGGCGCCGGCAGTGCGGCGAGGAAGCGGCCGAGGGCAGCGGGGGAGAGCAACCAGCGTTCACCCGCGACCGACACACCACCCTCGCAGCGGGTCACCGCGGGCTTCGGCGGCGTGGTGTCCAGGGCGGCGAGGCGATAGGCCGCGGCCGTGCGGACGGGCCCAGCCCACCGCGCGCCGAGCGCATGCAACTGGTGTTCCAACGGCTGGCCCCGCAGATGCGCCCCGAACACGATCAGCTCACACACCGGCGCGACCGCCAGCGGCCACGGCCGCGTGATCTCCGCATCGCCGGTGATCGACACGGCGATGTCCAAGGCCACCGCATCCTCGAACGGCCGCGCGAAAACCGTGACACCGAAACAGGATTCGCCCGCCATCCCGGCGGGCACGGCCACGGCGCACAGATCGAACAGATTGCAAAAGTTCGTGTAGGTGCCCATGCGGGAGTTGACCCCGATCGGATCCGCCTCGACCTGCGCGATGGTCGGATGCATCGGGGCGGTCGGCGCGAGCAGGGCATCGGCCCCGCCCAGGCTGTCCATCGCGAGCGCGCGCAAGCGCTCGAGCTCGGCGTGGTCGGCGACCAGCCGATGCGCCGGAATCCCGCGGGCGGCGCGGACGATGCTCGCGACGGTCGGATCGACCGCATCCGGATGTGTCTCGATGAATTCACCTACCGCGGCGTACCTTTCGGCGACCAGCGCCCCGTCGTAGAGCAGCCGGGCCGCGGCCAGGAACGGCGCCGGGTCGATCTCCACGATGGTCGCCCCGCGCCGGCGGAGCGCGGTGACGGTCCGGTCGAACGCCGCCCGCCACACCGGATCCAGTTCCGGCAGTTCGGCGAAGATCGCGACGGTCGGGCGCGGCGGCGCCGCCAGCCGGGTATCGGCGGGCCAGGCGCGTGCGGGCGCACCGGCGGCCATCACCCCCATCGCCTGATCGGCGCGCGCCGGGTCGGCGGCGAAGATCGTCACGCAATCATAGGAACGGCAGGCCGGGACGACTCCCTCGGTGGAGACGACTCCCACGGTCGGTTTGATGCCGACGATGCCCTGCAGCGCCGCCGGTACGCGCCCGGAACCCGCGGTATCGGTGCCGATGGCGATATCGGCCGCACCGGTCGCGACGGCCACCGCCGAACCGGAACTCGAACCGCCCGAGATGAATTCGGGACGGCGCGAGTCCGAGACGGGACCGTACGGCGAGCGGGTGCCGACCAGACCGGTCGCGAACTGATCCATATTGGTCTTGCCGACCACGACCACACCCGCGGCGCGCAGGGCCGCGACCGCGGGCGCGTCGCGGTCGGGTAGGTAGGCGTAGTCCGGGCAACCGGCGGTCGTCGGCAGGCCCGCGACATCGACGTTGTCCTTGACGGCCACCCGCAGACCCGCCAGCGGACCGGTGGCGTGCGGACCCGGGTCTTCGGATCGATGAATCCAGATGCTCATATCGGACTCCTCATCCTCGTTCGTGCAATTCGCCCGCCGCCTGCCACGAATCACGCTCGGCGGCAAACGCTTCCGACTGCACGGCGCGGAAGTCGGCGATGGATTCGGCGTTGGCGGACAGGAAATCGCGATATTCGGCGAGCCGGAATTCGCCTTCCTCCGCGCGCAGTGCCCCGCGACCGCGAGCGAAGTCGGCGCGCAGGTCGAGCAGTTCCTCCGCGGACACCGGATACCAGCGGATGCGATCGAAATACCGCAGCAGCCAGGGATCCTCGGCATCGCCGGTGGAGCGGTGGTTCCACACCTGTGTGGTCCGGCCGACGAACTGGTATCCGCCCGGACCCTCCATGCCGTAGATGCACAGGTAGGCGCCGCCGATGCCGACCGCGTTCTCCGGCGTCCAGGTGCGGGCCGGATTGTATTTGGTGGTGACCAGGCGATGGCGCGGATCGGTCGGGGTCGCGACCGGTGCGCCGAGGTACACGTCGCCGAGGCCGAGCACGAGGTACTCGGCGGCGAAGACCGTATCGAAAACATCTGCCACCGTGGACAATCCGTTCATCCGGCGAATGAACTCGATATTCCAGGGGCACCACGGCGCATCGGCCCGCACGCCGTGCATGTAGCGGGTGATGGCCTCGCGCGTGGCCGGATCGTCCCAGGACAGCGGCAGGTGCACCGTCCGGCTCGGCACCACCAGTTCCGTGGCCGGGGGCAGGGCGGATTCGGCCTCGCGCAGCAGTCGCAACAGTTTCGGCGTGGCCAGCCGGTCCGGATCGAAACGCACCTGGAGCGAACGGATTCCGGGTGTCAGCTCGGTGATCGCCGGCTCGGCGTATTCGAGCAGATGCCGGTGCAGGGCGTGGACGCGGGCGCGCAATGCGAGGTCCAGCGTCATATCACCGTATTCGACGAGGACGCCGTCGTCGCCGGCGCGGCGATAGGTGACGGTGGTGGTGTCGTCGGCTTCGGCGCGGGCCAGGATGCCGTCGTCGCCGTCACCGCCGTCGGACAGCACGATCGGCCAGTCGGCTCGCCGGGCCGGGCCCAGGGCGCGGACCGAGGCGGCGCGCTCGGCGCGCACCGGGACGAAGCGGACGGTGTCACCGGGACAGAGCTGCCCGAGTTTCCAGCGCTCCGCGGCGACAACCGTGACGGGACAGACGAATCCGCCGAGGCTGGGGCCGTCCGGACCCAGCAGGATCGGTGTATCACCGGTGAAGTCCAGGGCGCCGATCGAATAGGCGGTGTCGTGGATGTTCGAGGGGTGCAGTCCGGCCTCGCCGCCGTCGCTGCGCGCCCAGTGCGGTTTCGGCCCGATCAGCCGCACCCCGGTCCGATCGGAATTGAAGTGCACCTCGTAGTCGGTGCCGAGGATGGTGTCGATATCGGCCCGGGTGAAGAATTCCGGCGCGCCGTGCGGGCCCTCGGTGACCGCGAGTTCCCATCGGCGCGTCAGCACCGGCTGCTCGGCCATCGGCACCCCGGACCCGATTGTGCCGGTCGGCTCGCCCAGGGGTAACCGGTCGCCGGCGCGAAGAGCGGCACCGGTGCCGCCGCCGAATCTGCCGAGTGTGAAAGTGGCCGTGCTGCCGAGGTATTCGGGCAGGTCGAGGCCGCCCTCGAACAACACATAGGTCCGCATACCCGGTCCCTGCACGGCGCCGACATCCAGCGTGCCGCCCGCGGGTACCTCGACGGTGCGCCACTGGTGTACGCGCTCGCCGTCGACGGTCACCGTCGCGGGCGCACCGGTCACGCACACTCGGGTCGCGGTGCGGAATCGCAGCGCGGGCCCGGCGAGGGTGCATTCGAGTCCGGCCGCCCCCTCGTCGTTGCCCAGCGCCCGATTGCCGAGTCGGAACGACAGATCGTCCATCGGTCCCGACGGCGGGACGCCGACGTGCCAGTAGCCGACGCGACCCGGCCAATCCTGCACGGTGGTCAGCATTCCCGGCCGCGCCACCTCGATGTCCGTGGCGTCGGAATCCAGAGTCGTTGTACTGGTGTCGATCGCGGTCGCCGCCGTCATTGCGTCACCACCATCCGTACCGGCGTCGGATCGAATCCGTTGCAGGGGTTGTTGATCTGCGGGCAGTTGGAGATCAGGACGAGGGTGTCGATCTCGGCACGCAACGTCACCGACTTACCCGGCGCGGAGAGCCCGTCGACGATGCCGAGGGTCCCGTCGGCCTCGACCGGAACGTTCATGAACCAGTTGATGTTCGAGACCAGATCGCGTTTGCCCAGGCCCCAGCGCAACGCCTCGGTGAGGAAGTTCTCCACGCAGGCGTGCTGATGGCGGGTGTGGTGGCCGTAGCGCAGGGTGTTGGATTCCTGCGAGCACGCGCCGGCGATGGTGTCGTGATTGCCGACCTCGTCGGCGACCACGGTCATCAGTGCCGTCCCCGATTCGGCACGGAGCACGCTGCCGGTGGTCAGGAAGATGTTGCGCTGGGCGGCGACGGTCGCCTGGGCGCTGTAGCGGTCGGCGTGATCGGCGGCCGAATAGAGCAGGCAGTCCACCGCCTGGTTGCCGTTCAGGTCGATGATCTGCCACTGCTGACCCGCCCGGACCACGGTCGACCACGGTGCGCAGGCGGCCACGGTCTCGTCCAGGACGACGGTGCGTTCGGTAACGGTGGTCATGCGATCGCCTCCGGATCGTGTGCGGCCAGCCAGGCCTGTTCGGTGTTCTCCACGGCCCGGCGATATTCCGGCTCGGTGCCGGCGTCGTTCGGCTCCGCGGTGCCGCGCCAGGCGACGACGTCCAGTGCCGTGGCGGGCCGGTCGTCGAGTGGATGGGTGCCGTTGGCGACGAGCACGGTCAGCGGCAGGTGGATCAGCAGTTCGACCGAGCGGCCCGGACCGGCGCTGCCGGTGGCGGTGAGGGCGCCGTCCGCGCCGACGCGCACCCCGCGGAACAGCGCGACGGACGGGCCGATATCGCGCGGTGTGAGACCGTGTTTCGCGCCCGCGACCCGCAGTGCCTGTCGTACCCGAGGTGTCGGTCCGCACAGCGTGTCGTGGTGGCCGGACGTGTCGGCGACGATCGTGGCGAGCACGCGCCCCTGATCCGACAGCAGCGGATGGCCCGGGCCCGGATAGGCCTGCCACGGCACCTTGATGGTGTCGGCGACGTTCAACCGTTCCCACGGCGCCTCGGCCCGCAGGAGCAGCAGGTGGGCGCCGGCCGCGCCGTCCGGATCGGCCAGCCGGAGCCGGGTACCGCGGGCGAGTACCGCGGTGGTGTAGCCGTTGCCCGGAACACGTTGGGCGAAGGTGACTTTCGCCGGATCGAGGCCCTCGGGCAGATCGGGACCGGCGACGGTCGCGGCCGCGGCTTGCGCTCGCGCGTGGTCGCGGGCCCCGACGGTGGAGGCGGTTGTGGACATGATGTCTCCTCGCAGAGTCGGATGGGAATGTCGCTCAGGCGGGTTGCGGTGCGGGCCGGGCTTCGGCGGCCGCGACGCGGGGGGTGACGATGCGGTGCACCACCGCGCCCACCGCGACGGTCAGGAGCAGGAACAGCGGTGCGGCCCAGAGCATCCACCAGCCGCCGCCGGCCGGCGTGTACACCTCCGCGCGCGGCCAGGCCAGATTCACCGCCATCGCGATGCCCCACACCACCGCCGCGATGTTCACCGCGATGCCGTAGCGGCCCAGCGAGAACAGGCCGGGTTCGGCGGCGGGCAGCCCGCGCAGCCGCCGGATCAGCAGCGGGACGGTGACCAGCAGATACGCCACGTACAGCGTCACGATGCACACGCTGGCCAGCGTCGCGAACAGCGCGGCGTTGCCGAGGTTCACCACCAGCAGCGCCACGGCCAGCACGCCGATGATCACCGCGGGCAGGATCGGGGTGCCGAAGCGCGGATGCACGGCGGCCAGCCGCGACGCGAACGGCAGACGGCCATCGCGGGCCATCGAGAAGATCAGTCGCGAACCCGCGGTCTGAATGGCCAAGGTGCACACCGTGATCGCCACCGCGACACAGCACAGCAGCACGGTGCCGGCCGGACTGTCGAGTTTGGCGGTGATCACGTAGGCCAGTCCCTCGGTGGCCAGGTGGCCGTCGCTGATGCTGGGTGCGGCCATCAAGGCACCCAGCAGGAGCAGGCCGCCGCCGAGGGCGGAGGCGGCGAGCGCCAGCAGGATGGTGCGCGGCGCGACCCGGCGCGGATTCTTCGTCTCCTCGGAAAGCTCTCCGGCGGAATCGAATCCGACCATCACATAGGCGGCCATCAAACCGGAGACCAGGAACGCCGCCCAGTACGGGCCGGGCGCCGCCTGGTCGGTCTGCAGCACCACATCGGCGCCGCGTTCGGTATGGGTGAAGAACAGAGCGATGACGGCGAGCACGCCCACGATCTCGACGGTGACGCCGATCGAATTGATCCGAGCCATCAGATCGATGCCGATCACATTGATCACCGTGGTGATCACCAGCAGCACACTGCCCAGCAGAACGGCGTTCGCCGCCCCGTCGGTGGAGGTGAGCGCGGTATCGGTGCCGACCAGCTGGAAACCGCTCCAGATAGAGGGCAGCACGACCTGCAGCGCGATGGCGGCCGCGGCGGCGGTGACGATCTGCGCGATGATCATCATCCAGCCCGCGAACCAGCCCACCACCTCACCCGCGAGCCGGCGTGACCACTGGTAGATGCAGCCCGAAATGGGATAGCGCGCGGCGAGTTCCGCGAAATTCAGCGCGACGAGGAACTGGCCGGCGAACACGATCGGCCAGGTCCAGAAGAACGCGCCCCCGCCGAATCCGTAACCGAATCCGAAGAATTGGAAGATGGTGGTGAGGATCGAGACGAAGGAGAATCCCGCGGCGAACGAGGCGTAGCGGCCGAGTTTGCGATGCAGTACCGGCTGATATCCGAAGCGTTCGAGATCGGCGCTGTCACCGGTCGGGGATTGGGAGGGTGGATCGAGTGCAATGGCCATGGGGCGGTCCTTCGGCGTGGCGGCCAATATCTATCAGGTGACAGTTTTGCGGGCCGGATCGCGCTTTCGGTGACGGCTGTGTATCGCTTGCGGTAACCCGCGTAACGTCTGCGTTGCGGGTATTTCTGTCGAGTGACAGATATTTCACAACCGCAGGTGGGATGCGGTGCGCGGCCCTGTGCCGGTCCGCGGGGCGGGGACGGTGGCAGGATGAGGCGGTGACACACCTGGGGCCGGGCCGTCCTCGCGTCGATCAGCGCAGCCGTCGCGGGCGGACGCCGCGCGCCGAAATCCTCGACGCCGCAGCGGAATTGTTCACGGCCAACGGCTACGGCAGCACATCCACCCGCGGTATCGCCGATGCGGTGGGTATCCGGCAGGCCTCGCTCTACCACCACTTCGCCGCCAAGGACGACATCCTGGACGCGTTGCTCGCCGAAACGATCACCGGCGCACTGGAATTGGCCGAGCGGTTGCGTGCCGAACCCGAGCCGGCGGCGGTCCGGTTGTACGCCCTGGCCCGCGCCGACGTGCGCCAGCTGTGCGCCGCCAAGTGGAATCTCGGTGCCCTGTATCTGCTGCCCGAACTGCGCAGCGACCGATTCGCCGACTTCCGGAGCCGCCGCGCCCGGTTGCGCCGCCACTACGAGGAGCTCGCGGCGGCGGCGATCGAGACCGCGTCCACCGGCGTCCCCGGAGCCCACGTGCTGCCTTTCCGAATGGTGGAGACGGTCATCAACATTCGCTCCGACGAGGGCGCCGCACCCGATTACGCGGAAACCACCATCCCCGACGCCGCGCTGCGCCTGCTGGGCGTCACCGACGACCCGGCCGTGCTGCGCGCTGCCGCCGAGCGGCTACTCCGGCGACTCGACGCGGGCGAATAGCCGCCTCAGGGACATCGCCCGGCGATCCGAGCCAGTGCGGTGTGGTCGGCTGCGGTGATCGGCAGCCGGTACTGCGCCGCGGTGGTGAGGTACTTTCCGGCGTAGAAGCAGTGATAGGCCCCGGCGGGTGGCAGCCAGTCCGCGGGTGTGCGATCGCCTTTGTCCATATTGGCCGGGCCGTCGACGGCCAGCAGGTTGAATTCGATGTCGTTGGCGAAGCGCGCCCGCTGTTCGGGCGACCAGGCCGCCGCACCCATATCCCAGGCGGCGGCCAGTGGGTAGACGTGGTCGATCTGCACCTCCCGGGCCCGCGCCTTGTCGAAGGTGATCGAGCGGCCGGTGTACGGATCTCGCAATGTGCCCGCGAGAACCACGCAGTCGCGGGTACCCGGCCGGAATCTCACCTCGCGCAACTGCCGGGCCAGCACGCCGTTGCGCGAATCGCATCCGTCGTGCCCACCCGGCCCGTCCTGATCGTCCGACCACGCCGGCCCGAACACACATCCGTGCCCCGCCCCGCAGTCCCGGTCGTACCCGCCCGGATGCGGCCGTCGCGCCACCACGGCCACCGCGCCCAGCAACTGCTCGATCCGAGCCCGGCTCGGACTCCCCGGCGCGGGGTCGGGCCCGCCGACGATCCCACACCCCGTCATAGCCATGACCACGACAACCACCGCTGCCCACCCCGCCCGACGTCCCCACCGCATACCCCAGATCTACCTGCCGCGCCCGACAACTTCGGTGCCGAAGGACCTGCACGGGGTGCGTTCGTGCGATACGCCCGGATCGGATGACACTGCAGCCGCGTGACCGCCTCCGTCGCGTCGGCCACGACAACACCGGGTGCACGCGCATCGCCCTGCCGCTGTGTGGACCCGCGCGCGGTCACACCCCGCCACCGGCCACGACCTGGCGTGTCGGTGGCGGCTGATTGGATGTAAGGCATGCTGCACGGTTTGTGGTCGCCGGGGTCGGGGTTGGTGCTGTGGCGCCTGCCCGAGTCGGTGGCACGACCGGAGGAGGAGGCATTCGGCGAACTGCCCGATCCGCTGGGGGCGATCGCGCGGTCGGCGCGATTCCGGCACCGGGTGCGGGTACTGGTGCCCGGGGAAGCCGGACCGGAAGTGGTCGAGGTGCGCGGGCATGCCTTGGCGCCGGAGGTGGCCGCCCGGGTGCTCACCCAAGCCCTGCCGGAGACGGCGGTGGCGGCGGATCTGCGTTTTCTCGCCCATGTGGCCCGCGGACTGCGGCGGTGGGTGCGAGCCGGGCGCATCGTGCCCGAACTGCATCGCGCCGACGGCGAGTGGTGGGTGCGGTGGCGGCTGGTGGGCGGGCAGCGGCAGCGGGCTTGGCTGGCCGAACTGGCGGCCGCGATGCCGCCCGCGCTGCGGGTGCCGGATGCCCGGTCCGCGGCCTCGATCCTCGAGGACTTCGTCACCGAACTCGCCGACCCGCTCGTCCGGCTCGAGCTGAGCGTCCGGGAACCGTCGCATCCGCTGACGGCCGCGCTGGTCGCGGAGGTCCCGCTGGAATCGGGATCGCATCGGGTGGCCTCGGTGCTCGACGAGTGGCGCGCGAGTCTCACCGTCGGCGAGCCGGAACTGGTCCTGCGCCTGCTCGAACCGGACGACGATCCCGACGACGATCCGCAGGGGGTCGACGCCCTGTGGCGGCTGGAAGTCTGCCTCCGGTCGGAAGGCGAAGCGCCGCAACCGGTTCCGATCCAGGGAGACCCGGCACTGATCCGGCTCGCCGGGGAGAAGGTGGCCGCCGCGGTCCAGGCCTACCCGCGGCTGCAGCAGGTCCCGCGCGACCCGTACGGGATGGATTTCCTGCTCCCGACGTCGGTCGTGCAGGAGCTGGTCGCCCACGGTGCGCACGAATTGCGTTCGGCGGGCGTGCATCTGATGCTGCCCCGGGCGTGGCGCATCGTCTCGCCGAGTATGCGGTTGCGGGTACAGTCCCCGGCCGCCACCGACACCGCCGTCGGACTCAGCGGATTGGTCTCCTATCGCTGGGAACTGGCCCTGGGGGATACCGTCCTCACACCGGCGGAGATGGGCCGGCTGATCCAGGCCAAATCGGATCTGGTGCGGTTGCGCGGCCACTGGGTGCAGGCCGACCAGCGCAGCCTGGCCGCGGCCGCCGCCTATCTGGAGGGCAAGGTCGACGAACGTCCGGCGACGCTGACGCAGCTGCTCGGCGAGATCGCGGCCACCCAGGTGCGCCAGGTTCCGATCGAGGAGGTCACCGCGACCGGCTGGGTCCGGGAACTGTTCGACGGTGTCCACTCCGGCGACCCGGTCGACCCGCCCGCCGGCCTGAAGGCCCAGCTGCGTCCCTACCAGCTGCGCGGCCTGTCGTGGCTCGCGATGATGAACCGTCTCGGTTGCGGCGCCATCCTCGCCGACGATATGGGCCTCGGCAAGACGGTGCAGGTGCTCGCGTTGCTGCTGCACGAGAACGAAAGCGCCGCAACGGATTCCGTTCCGGGGCCGACCCTGCTGGTGTGCCCGATGTCGGTGGTGGGCAACTGGCAGCGCGAAACCGAGCGCTTCGCCCCGGGATTGCGGGTGCTGGTCCATCACGGTTCGTCGCGCCGCTCCGGCGCGGAATTCGATGCGGCTGTGGCCGATTCCGATCTGGTGCTGACCACCTACGCGCTACTGGCGCGCGACGTG
This sequence comes from Nocardia sp. MDA0666, assembly GCF_003023875.1. Classification (NCBI taxonomy): domain Bacteria; kingdom Bacillati; phylum Actinomycetota; class Actinomycetes; order Mycobacteriales; family Nocardiaceae; genus Nocardia; species Nocardia sp. MDA0666. Next base: position 54,337 of record NZ_PYHT01000010.1, on the reverse strand, counting down.
GAGGAATTGAAGCGCCAGCCCTGGGAACGCGTCGTTCTCGACGAGGCGCAGCACATCAAGAACGCCGCCACCCGCCAGGCCCGCGCCGCCCGCGCGATCCCGGCCCGGCATCGGCTGGCGCTGACCGGAACTCCGGTGGAGAACAGGCTCGAGGAACTGCGGTCGATCCTCGATTTCGCGGCGCCGAACGTGCTGGGCAAGCCGTCGGAATTTCACGCGCGCTTCGCGGTGCCGATCGAACGCGAACACGACGAGAACGCGGTCAGCCGCCTGCGCGCCGTCACCGCGCCGTTCGTCCTGCGCCGGGTGAAAACCGATCCCTCGGTCATCTCGGATCTGCCGGAGAAGTTCGAGATGACGGTGCGCGCCAACCTCACCGTCGAACAGGCCGCGCTGTACCAAGCGGTCGTCGACGATATGCTCGCGCAGCTGAAGGCCTCGCGCGCCACCGGTTCCGGCGCGGTGAACATGGCTCGCCGGGGTGCGGTCCTGGCCGCGCTCACCCGGCTCAAACAGGTGTGCAACCATCCCGCGCACTTCCTCGGCGACGGGTCGGCGCTGCTGCGGCGGGGACGCCACCGCTCCGGCAAGCTGGCCCTGGTCGAGGATGTGCTCGAATCGGTACTGGCCGAGGGGGAGCGGGCACTGCTGTTCACCCAGTTCCGCGAATTCGGTGATCTGATCACCCCGTATCTGAGCGAGCGGTTCGGCACCGCGATCCCGTTCCTGCACGGCGGCGTCGCCAAGAAGCGCCGCGACGGGATGGTGGAGCGCTTCGCCGACGCCGACGGGCCGCCGATCATGGTGTTGTCGCTGAAGGCGGGCGGTACGGGACTCAATCTCACCGCCGCCAATCATGTGGTGCACCTGGATCGCTGGTGGAATCCGGCGGTGGAGAACCAGGCCACCGACCGCGCCTTCCGCATCGGCCAGCGCCGCGATGTGCAGGTGCGCAAACTGGTCTGTGTCGACACCATCGAGGAGCGCATCGACGATATGCTCACCGGCAAACAGGAATTGGCGAATCTCACCGTCGGCACCGGGGAGAACTGGATCACCGAACTGAGTACCGACGAATTGCGCGACCTGTTCATGCTCGGCGCCGAGGCGGTGGGTGAATGAGTCCGGCACCCGAGTATCCGGTTCCCGATTTCAGCGTCTACGGCAAGCGCCGCCCGGTGCGCGGCGGCGTCGAACCTCGAAGCCGCCGTGGGTCTTTCGCCCGATCCTGGTGGGGCCGCGCCTTCCTCGAAGCCGTGGAGCAGGTCGCCGACGCCGGCCGGCTCTCCCGGGGGCGCACCTACGCCCGCTCCGGACAGGTCGTCAACTACCACATCGAGCCCGGCGCGGTGGCCGCCGAGGTGCAGGGCAGTCAACCGCGGCCGTTCACCTCCGTGCTGACACTGCGGGTGTTGCGTGACGACCGGTTGGCGGAGCTGGTCGGGCAGGTCCGCGGCACACCCGGCATGCTCGCCCAGCTCGCCTCCGGCGCCCTGCCGCAGGAGCTCGGCCCGCTGTTGTTGCCCGATACCGCCGCCGAACTCGATTTCTCCTGCACCTGCCCGGACGACGGCTGGCCCTGTAAACACGTCGCCGCGCTGTGCTACATCGTGGCCGAACGCCTCGACGAGTCCCCGGCGATCATGCTGACCCTGCGCGGCCTCGACCTCGACACCCTCATTCGCGGAGTGCAGGAGGACAGCGGCCCGACGGTCTCCGATGACATCTACGGGGAGAACGTGGTCCTGCCCGACCTGCCGGCGCCGCAGTTCCGTGCGGCGATCGAGGACCTCGATCCGATTCCCCTGCGGCAGGCGTTGCGGATGACCAGTGAGGACGAATCGGTCGCCGAGGCCGGTATGCGGGAACTTCGCGCCCTCTACCGGGCCCTCGAGAGCTCCGGCTAGCCCATATGCTGGCGTGGTGCCCGAAGATCCCGTCGACGATCTCGATGCCGCGGTGGCGCTGCGGCGTCCGGTGCGCCGGGTGGTGTCGCTGGTCCCGTCGCTGACCGAGGCCATCGCGGTGAGCCGCCCGGAGTTGCTGCTCGCCGCCACCGACTGGTGCACTCACCCGCCGGAGCTGGCGGTGGAACGGGTGCGGGGCACGAAGAACCCGAATCTGCGCCGGATCGCCGAACTGGCGCCGGATCTGGTGGTGTGCAATCAAGAGGAGAATCGCCGCCTCGATGTCGAGCGAATGCGGGAGGCGGGAATTCCGGTATGGGTCACCCGGATTCGCACCGTCGACGAGGCCTTCACCTCGATGACTCGGCTGTTCGGCATCGCCCTGGGCGGTGCGGTGCCGTCCTGGCTGACCCGGGCCCGCGCGGTCTGGTCCGAGCCCGCGCCGACCCCGCCGATCGATGCGGTGATCCCGATCTGGCGCAAGCCGTGGATGGTGGTCGGCCGCGACACCTTCACCGCGGACCTCGCCGGTCGCCTCGGTCTGAACCTCGTCCACGCGACGGGACCGGAGCGCTATCCCACGGTGACGGAATCGGAACTGGTGCACGGCGTTCGGCTGGCGGTTCTGCCGGACGAGCCGTACGTGTTCACCGCGACCGACGGTCCGGAGGCGTTTCCGGACATCCCGGTCGCCCTGGTGAGCGGCCGCGACCTCACCTGGTACGGCCCCTCGCTGGTCGAGGCGCGCGAGCGGCTGACCGCTCAGCTGGCCCGCGTGGTCGGCAGCTGAGCCGGGACCTGTTCGAAGGTGTAGTCGCCCAGATCGAAATGCGTTGCGCGCCAGGCTGCTTCGACGGTGCTCATCGGTTTCAGCGGCACATCGCCGTGCTTGTCGAAGTAGTAACTGTTCGAGACCGCGCAGCTGTCCTGCCAGAAGACCTGTCCGCCGCGGCGTTCCAGCATCTCCCGGAAGTACCGCTCGTTGGCCGCCGCGGTGACCTCGATGCGGTGGGCGCGCTTGCCGCGCGCATGCCGTAGCAACCGCAGGATGTGGGAGGTCTGCATCTCGATCAGCGTGAAATACGACGAGCCGTTGTATCCGTAGGGTCCGATGATCGAGAAGAAGTTGGGAAAGCCCGGCACACTGACGCCCTCGTAGGCCTGCAGGCGGTTCTCGTCCCACCACTTCTCGAGGTCACGGCCGCCGACCCCGGTCATGTCGAAGGTCGGCATATTGCCCGATTCCATGACCTTGAAGCCGGTCGCGAGAATCAGCACATCGGCCTGATATTCGGTGCCGGCCGCCGTGCGCACGCCGGTGGGGGTGATCTCGGCGATCGGATCGGTTTCCAGCGTCACGTCGTCGCGGTTGAAGGTCGGCAGGTAATCGTTGGAGAAACCCGGCCGTTTACATCCGAGCGCATACCGCGGAGTGAGTTTGTCCCGGACCACCGGATCGTGCACCTGGCGCCGCAGATGGGCCAGTCCGGAGCGCTCGCCGAGTTTGGCCAGGGGCAGATTCGAATAGTAGTGCGCCGACAGCGGGAAGGTCAGTTCGACGAACGCCTGGCTCGCAAGTCGCGAAATCGCTTGTCCGCCGGGCAGATACCGCAGCGCCCAGCGGGCGGGTGTGGGCAGCGCGGTGTCCGGCCGCGGCAGGCACCAGATCGGCGTGCGCTGGAAGACCGTCAGCTCGGCGACATCCGGAGCGATCGAGGGAATGACCTGCACGGCCGACGCCCCGGTTCCGATGATCGCCACGCGCTTGCCGCGCAGGTCGCGGTCGTGGTCCCAGCGCGAGGTGTGCATGGTGAGACCCGAAAACGATTCCACGCCAGGGATATCCGGTAGCTTCGGCCGGGTCAGTACACCGGTCGCGCCGATGACGTAGCGCGCGGTCAGGGCTTCCCCGTCGCCGGTGCGCAGCGTCCACACCGAGGCGTCCTCGTCGAATTCCGCGGCGGTGATCGTGGTGCTGAACCGGATGCGCGGTCGCAGCCCGTATTTGTCCACGCAGTGTTCGGCGTAGTCCTTCAGTTCGCGGCCGGGTGCGTAGATGCGCGACCACCGCGAACTCTGCTCGAACGAATATTGATAACTGAACGAAGGGATGTCCACGGTGATGCCGGGATAGGTGTTCCAATGCCAGGTGCCGCCCACGCCGTCGGCGTCGTCGACGATCAGGAAGTCCCGGAAACCGGCCTTCCGCAAGGCGATCGCCACCCCGATACCGGAAAATCCGGCGCCGACGATGATCACTTCGTGGTCGATGGCCATGACTGCTCCCGTGCCGTCCTCGGCCAGGGCACCTGTCTGGCCGCACCTGCCACCAATTAACCGCGCGGTGGCCGGGATGTCAACGCCCGGTCGTCTCAGGCCGGACCGTAGGCCCGCAGAAAGGCATCGGCGGCGGCGTCGGCGATCTCGTCCAGTTCGGCCGGTTCCACGGCGCGGGTGCCCAGCCGGGAACGCGCCTCGAGCGGTCCGGTCAGGAGCGCGAGGAAATGTTCGGCGGCGAGTTCGGGATCGCATCGGCGCAGCCCGCCCGAGAGCGCCAGCCGCGCGAACCGGTCGGCCAGGGTCTGCGCCTGGCGCTTGTCGATGCGTCCCCGCGCGGCCGGTGCCTTCGTCACCTGGTGCTGACCGTGTAGGAACGCACCTAGCTGCGCCTGGCGCCATGCGCCGGACCGCGTCGGTCGAATCGGTCTCGTTCTCGGCGGTCGGCCAGGCGCTGCTCACCGCCCCGGAGGCCGGGTACACCCACGCCTATACCGTCGGCATCGCGGATCTGGCGGCCCTGGAGCGGTACATGCACGATCCGGTCCATCTCGCCGGTGACCCGGAAATCATTCCGCACCTGGCGAAGCTGCATATCGGCCCCGATGTGTCCGACGATCCGGACCCCGAGTTGAGCGCGAAGATCATGGCCGTCAACGACCGCAAACTCGCCATGTACCCGGAGTGGAAGGAACTGATGGCGACGATTCCCGAACTGCGCTTCGGCTGAGACCGCCACCACCGCCGCGCACAAAATCGCCTGGGAGACAGTGCAAGTGGCGTGCCGTCGACCTCAGGCCAGCAGTTCCGCGTCGATGCCGTAGGTGCGCTGGGCGTTCGTGCGGAAGACCTGCTCGAGTTCCTCGGCGCTGCCGTCACGGTCGGCCAGGACGTCGATCACCGCTTGGGCGCCGTTGGCGATACTCGTAATCGGTTTGTCCACAGGGTAATTCGAACCCCAGATGAGCCGCTGGGCGCCGAAGACGTCGAAGGCGTGGTGCAGCAGCGGCGCGGTGCGGTCCAGCAGTTCCGAGACCGTGGTCGGAATTCCCCGGACCGGCACCGGGTGGCCGAGGATCGGCATGGCCAGCCCGCTGACCTTGGCCATCACATTGGGATGTGTCGCGAGCGTGGCGATATCGTCGCGCCACTGCACGAACAGTTCGCGGCGCCGGCCCGGTTGGGTGCCGGTGTTCTTGCCGACCGGGCCGAATATCCCGGCCGGCGTGCCGAGGTGGTTGAGCACGATGGTCACCTCGGGATAGCGCCGGGCCAGGGCGGTGACCTGCGGGAGCTGATGCGAATAGACCCACGCCTCGAACGACAGCCCACGTTCGGCCAGGACCGCGAAGCCGTCGAGGAAGGCCGACTCGGTCAGCGCGCCCTCGGCCCGGCAGAACGATCGCACTCCGGGATCCGGATGATGGGCGACCATGGTGCGGATGCCGCGGAACAGCGGTGACGCGGACTGATGCTTGTCGATGAGCTCGGCGAATCCGGGCGCCGCCGGATCACCGCTGCCGATGATCGCGCCCAGGGCCGGAGTGTCGACCCCGAAGGGCAGGCTGGCCACCCAGCGCGTCTCGTCGGCCTTGGCGTCCGGTGCCCGCCCCGCCCATTCCACCTCGATGTGCACCAGCGCCTCCACCGGCACCGCACCCAGATCCTCCCGGTAATCCGCGGGCAGATACGGCCGCAGATACGCATCGGGAATTCCGACGAAATCGCGGTCCCGTTTGGGAGCCAGCCGTGCGGCCTTGTCGACCGGCACCGGCACGAACCGGAACAGCTTCGCCAGCATGCTGAAATCCCGCGGGGTGTTCAGCGGATCCCATTGATGGATATGTGCGTCCACAACGCTGATACCGGCGAGGTCCATGGCGCCCTTCCGTCGCGTTCGACTGTCCGCTCTCCGGCATTGTCACACGCCCGCACACACCGGCGGGCCACATCCGAACCCTTGTCACACATTGCGCCGGTATTGCCCGCCGACGGTGAAGAAACAGTCGGTGATCTGCTGCAGAGTGCATACCCGCGCCGCGTCCATCAGCACGTCGAAGACATTGTCGTCGCCGCGTGCGGCGGCCTCGAGCCGGGCCAGGGCCGCCTGCGCCGGCTCGCGGTGCGCGGTGACGAATTCCTCGGTGCGCCGCAGCTGCGATTGTTTCTCGGCCTCGGTGCCGCGGGCCAGCTCCAGCACCTGATGGGTTTCCCCGTTCGGATTGCGGAACGTGTTCACTCCGATGATGGGCAGCGTGCCGTCGTGTTTGCGGTGTTCATAGCGCATCGATTCGTCCTGGATGCGCCCGCGCTGATAGCCGGTCTCCATCGCGCCCAGCACCCCGCCGCGTTCGCTGATCCGCTCGAATTCGGCGAGCACCGCCTCCTCCACCAGATCGGTCAGCTCGTCGATCACGAAACTGCCCTGCAGCGGATTCTCGTTCATCGCCAGGCCCCATTCCTTGTTGATGATCAACTGGATTGCCAGGGCGCGCCGCACCGATTCCTCGGTGGGGGTGGTCACCGCCTCGTCGTAGGCATTGGTGTGCAGGCTGTTGCAGTTGTCGTAGATGGCGATCAGGGCCTGCAGGGTGGTGCGGATGTCGTTGAAGTTCATTTCCTGGGCGTGCAGCGACCGCCCGGAGGTCTGGATGTGGTACTTCAACTTCTGCGAGCGATCGTCGGCGCCGTATTTGTCGCGCATGGTGACCGCCCAGATCCGCCGGGCCACCCGCCCGATCACCGAATACTCCGGGTCCATGCCGTTGGAGAAGAAGAAGGACAGATTCGGCGCGAAATCGTCGATGGCCATGCCGCGCGCCAGATAGGCCTCGACATAGGTGAATCCGTTGGCCAGCGTGAACGCCAGCTGACTGATGGGATTCGCGCCGGCCTCGGCGATGTGATAGCCGGAAATCGACACCGAGTAGAAATTGCGCACGCCGTTGCGGACGAACCATTCCTGGATATCGGCCATCATGCGCAGGCTGAATTCGGTGGAGAAGATGCAGGTGTTCTGCCCCTGATCCTCCTTGAGGATATCGGCCTGCACGGTGCCCCGGACCGTGGCGAGGGTGCGGGCACGCAGGCCGGCCGCTTCGTCGCCGCTCGGCTCGCGCCCGTTGTCCTCCCGAAAGCGCTGCAGCGCTTGATCTATCGCGGTATTGAGGAAGAAGGCCAGAATCGTCGGCGCCGGACCGTTGATGGTCATCGAGACCGAGGTGCTCGGCGCGCTGAGGTCGAAGCCGTCGTAGAGGGCCTTCATATCGTCGACGGTGGCGATGGAAACGCCCGAGGTGCCGACCTTTCCGTAGATATCGGGGCGCGGGGCCGGATCGTGGCCGTAGAGCGTCACCGAGTCGAACGCGGTCGAGAGGCGTTTGGCCTCGGCATGTTCGGAGAGCACCTTGAATCGCCGGTTCGTGCGGAACGGATCGCCCTCACCGGCGAACATGCGGGCCGGATCCTCGTTGTCGCGCTTGAACGCGAACACGCCGCCGGTGTACGGGAATCGGCCCGGCAGATTCTCCGATCGCAGGAAGCGCAGCAGCTCACCGTGGTCGGTGAAACGCGGCAACGCCACGCGCGGGATCGAGTTGTCCGACAAAGTGGTTCGTCGCAGCGGAGTGCGAATTTCGCGGTCACGGACGCGGACCACCTGTTCCTCACCGCGATACGACTCCACGGTGGCGGGCCAATCCCGCAGCAGCGCAGCGGATTCCGGGGTGAGTTCCTCGCTCGCGCGCGCGAGTAGTGCGGACACCGTTCGCCGCGCGGCGGAAATATCCTCCGGCGCAGGGGTATTCGTGTCCGCCGAATCGTCGGCAGCGCCCGCCGGTAGTTCCGCCAGCACCTGCTCGAAGCGCTGTACCCGCTGCGCCGCCGCCACCTGCCGTCGCGTCTCGGCATGGTAATCGCGGACGGTCTCGGCGATCTCGGCCAGATACCGCACTCGTCCCGGCGGGATGATCTGCGCGAAGCGGGTGGAGGCCCGGGTGTCGACCCGCGGCAGCACGCCGGTCTCCAGCGGTAGGCCGCGCGCACCGAGCAGCCCGGCCAGATGCTGGTAGAGCGCGGTCACCCCGTCGTCGTTGAATGTCGCCGCGCTGGTGCCGAATACCGGCATGTCCTCCGGCGCCGACCCGAACGCCTCCCGGTTGCGCACGAGCTGGCGCGAGACGTCCCGCAACGCATCCTCGGCGCCGCGGCGCTCGAACTTGTTGATGGCCACCACATCGGCGAAATCGAGCATGTCGATCTTCTCCAGCTGCGAGGCGGCGCCGAACTCCGGCGTCATCACATACATCGAGATGTCGACGTGGTCGATGATCGCGGCGTCGCCCTGGCCGATACCCGGCGTTTCGAGAATCACCAGATCGAATCCGGCCGCCTTGCAGGCCAGGATCATCGCGTCGATATTGGTCGGCAATTCGTGCGCGCCGCGGGTGGCCAGCGACCGGAAGTAGATGTGCTCGCTGTCGAGCGAGTTCATCCGGATGCGGTCACCCAGCAGTGCGCCGCCGCCGCGGCGCCGGGTCGGGTCCACGGCGAGAATCGCCACCCGCAGTTTGTCCTGCTGATCGGTGCGCAACCGCCGCACGAGTTCGTCTGTGAGCGAGGACTTTCCGGACCCGCCGGTTCCGGTGATGCCGAGCACCGGCACGGTCCGGCCGGCGGCCGCGGCCCGCAGTTCGTCCAGATGCGCGGCGGGCAGCGCATCGGCCTGCAGGCAGGTCATGGTGCGCGCCAACGCATATCGTTCACCGGCGAGTACCGCCTCGATCGCGGCCGGTTCGGTCGACAGGTCCACGTCGCAGGCGCGGACGAGTTCGTTGATCATGCCGGGCAGGCCCAGGCGCTGGCCGTCCTCGGGGGAGAAGATGCGCACTCCCGCCGCCGCCAGCCGTTCGATCTCCTCCGCGACGATCACGCCGCCGCCACCGCCGAAGATCTCGACATGCCCCGCCCCGGCTTCGCGCAGCGCGGACGCCAGATATTCGAAGTATTCGACGTGCCCGCCCTGATACGAACTGACGGCTACACCCTGCACGTCCTCGGTCAGCACCGCGTCGACCACCTCGTGGACCGCGCGGTTGTGGCCGAGATGAATCACCTCGGCGCCCTGCGACTGGAGGATGCGCCGCATGATGTTGATCGCCGCGTCATGGCCGTCGAACAGGGCCGCGGAGGTGACGAAACGTACGGGATGAACCGGAACGTGCAGGTCGGCCATGTAATCCTCCACCAGAGGCCGGCGCGGGACCGCCGGGCGCCTACGCTTGGCGTCCCGATAGTAGGACGTCAAATCAACTGTACTGTGATGCGGACCACGGCGCCATTGGTGGCGTGAATCACATGACTTCCAATACTTGGATGTCCAACTATAGGATGGCCGCATACTGCCTCGGCTCCGGCGTGGGAGGCATCGACCGCATCGAGAACAGGACTGGCATGGTTCGCGAACTGACTCATTTCATCGGCGGGCAGCAGGTGCCCGGGACCTCCGGTAACTTCGGCGACGTCTACGACCCCAGCACCGGACAGGTGCAGGCGCGGGTGCCGCTGGCGAGTGTGTCCGAGGTCGAGGGCGCGATCGCGAATGCGGCCGAGGCGCAGCGCACGTGGGCCGCGTTCAATCCGCAGAAGCGGGCCCGGGTGCTGATGAAGTTCGTCGCCCTGGTCCAGGACGAGATGGATTCGCTGGCCGCGCTGCTGTCGAGCGAACACGGCAAGACCATCCCGGACGCCAAGGGCGATATCCAGCGTGGGCTCGAGGTGATCGAATTCGCGATCGGTATCCCGCACCTGCTCAAGGGGGAGTACACCGAGAGCGCGGGCACCGGGATCGACGTGTACTCGATGCGGCAGCCGCTCGGAGTGGTCGCCGGCATCACCCCCTTCAACTTCCCGGCCATGATTCCGCTGTGGAAGGCCGGACCGGCGCTGGCCTGCGGTAACGCCTTCGTGCTCAAGCCGTCCGAGCGCGACCCCTCGGTACCGCTGCGGCTGGCCGAACTGTTTCTCGAGGCCGGGCTGCCGGCCGGTGTGTTCAACGTCGTCAACGGCGACAAGCTGGCGGTCGACACACTGCTGAACGACGAGCGGATCAAGGCCGTGGGCTTCGTCGGCTCCACCCCGATCGCGCAGTACATCTACGAGACCGCCACCGCGAACGGCAAGCGCGCCCAGTGCTTCGGCGGCGCCAAGAATCACGCGATCGTGATGCCGGACGCCGATCTCGACGATGTCGCCGACCAGTTGATCGGCGCCGGCTACGGCTCGGCGGGGGAACGCTGCATGGCCATCTCGGTGGCGGTGCCGGTCGGCGAGGAGACCGCGGATCGGTTGCGCGCCAAGCTGGTCGAGCGCATCGGCAAGCTGAACGTCGGCCGCTCCGACGATCCGGGCGCGGACTTCGGGCCGCTGGTCGGTCGTGACGGTGTGGACCGGGTGAACAACTACGTCCAGATCGGTGTCGACGAGGGTGCGGAACTCGTGGTCGACGGCCGGGGTCTGAAGGTGGCGGGCGCCGAGGACGGATTCTTCGTCGGCGCAACACTTTTCGACCGGGTCACCCCGCAGATGCGGATCTACCGGGAGGAGATCTTCGGACCGGTGGTCGCGATCGTGCGCGCCGCCGATTACGAGGAGGCGCTGCGGTTGCCGAGCGAGCACGAATTCGGCAACGGCGTCGCGATCTTCACCCGCGACGGTGACACCGCCCGCGATTTCGCCGCGCGCGTGCAGGTGGGCATGGTCGGGGTCAACGTCCCGATTCCGGTGCCGATCGCGTATCACACCTTCGGTGGCTGGAAGGCGTCCGGCTTCGGCGACCTGAACCAGCACGGTCCCGATTCGATCCGCTTCTACACCAAGACCAAGACGGTCACCCAGCGCTGGCCCCAGGGCCTGCGGACCGCGCCGGCCGCGGACGCGGGTGCCGATCACTTCGTCATCCCGACGATGGACTGATCGATGTTCGTACTCGACGAGGACGAACAGGCGATCGTGGACACCGCGCGCGGCTTCGCCGACGAGCTGCTCGCCCCGAACGCCTTGGAATGGGACGAGCACAAGCACTTTCCGGTCGATGTGCTGCGCAAGGCCGGCTCGCTCGGCATGGGCGGCATCTACGTCGGTGAGGATGTCGGCGGTTCCGGATTGCGCCGCGTGGACGCGGTGCGGATCTTCGAACAGCTCGCCACCGGATGCCCGGCGATCGCGGCCTACATCTCCATCCACAACATGGCCGCGTGGATGATCGACAGCTACGGCACCGAGGCTCAGCGCAATCGGTGGTTACCCGGGCTGACCTCGATGGATCTGCTGGGCAGTTATGCGCTCACCGAACCGGGAGTCGGCTCGGACGCGGCGGCCCTGAGCACCAGGGCCGTTCGCGACGGCGACGACTATCTGCTCACCGGGGTCAAGCAGTTCATCTCGGGCGCGGGCAGCACCGATGTGTACGTGCTGATGGCGCGGACCGACGATGCCGGTTCGCGCGGCATCTCGGCGTTCATCGTGCCCGCGGATACGCCCGGACTCTCCTTCGGCGCCAACGAGAAGAAGATGGGGTGGAACGCGCAGCCGACCCGGCAGGTAATCCTCGACGACGCCCGGGTGCCGGCGGCGAATCTGCTCGGCGGCGAGGGTAACGGCTTCCGGATCGCGATGAACGGCCTCAACGGTGGCCGGCTCAACATCGCGGCCTGCTCGCTGGGCGGCGGCCAGACCGCGCTGGACCGGACCGTGGCGTATATGGCTCAGCGCACGGCATTCGGGGCCCGGCTGCTCGACAATGCGGCACTGCAGTTCGACCTGGCCGATATGCGCACCTCGCTGGAGGCGGCGCGGACCCTGCTGTGGCGGGCCGCGGCCGCGCTCGACGCCGATGCCGCCGACAAGGTGGAGCTGTGCGCGATGGCCAAGCGCTTCGGCACCGATGCCGGATTCGAGGTGGCCAACAAGGCACTGCAATTACACGGCGGCTACGGCTATCTGGCCGAGTACGGAATCGAGAAGATCGTGCGCGACCTGCGCGTGCACCAGATTCTCGAGGGAACCAACGAGATCATGCGGGTCGTGGTGGCCCGATCGGTGGTCGGCGCGGCATGAGCGGATACGGCGTAAGGAATCACATGACCGAAGCGGAAGTATTGTTCGACAAGAGCGACGGCGTGGGCCTGATCACGCTCAACCGGCCCAAGGCCATCAACGCGCTCAATCACCCGATGGCGCAGGCGATTCTGTCGGCCCTGCGCGAGTGGGCCGACGACGACGAGGTTCGCACGGTGGTGCTGACCGGCGCCGGGGAACGCGGACTGTGCGCGGGCGGCGATATCGTCGCGATTCACACCGACGCGAAGAACGCTGTGGCACACGGTGTTTCGCGCCACGACAGCGCCGATTCGCCGAGCGGCCGGTTCTGGCGCGACGAGTACATCCTCAACGCGCTGATCGGCAACTATCCGAAACCGTATGTGGCCGTGATGGACGGCATCGTGATGGGCGGCGGTGTGGGGCTGTCCGCCCACGGCAATCGCCGTATCGTGACCGAGCGGTCGATGGTCGGCATGCCCGAGACCGGTATCGGCTTCATTCCCGATGTGGGCGGCACCTATCTGCTGGCGCGCACACCGGGTGAACTGGGCACCCACGTCGCCCTGACCACGGCGCGCATGGGTGCCGGTGATGCGATCGCGGCCGGATTCGCCGACCATTTCGTTCCCGCCGAACGCATTCCGGATCTGCTGGCGCAGCTGCGGCGCACCGATGCCGACGCCGCGATCGCCGCCGTCGCGCAGCCCGCACCGGTGTCGGATCTCGCCGCGCAGCGGTCGTGGATCGACGCCTGCTACAGCGCCGACACGGTGGAGGAGATCGTCGCGCGGCTGCAGCGTCACGAAGCCCCCGAGGCCGCCAAGGCCGCCGGCGATGTGCTGGCGAAATCGCCGGTGGCGCTGAAGGTTACGTTGCGGTCCCTGCGCAACGCCCGGCGGGCGGCGAACCTGGAACAGGCGCTCGACGAGGAGTACCGGGTCTCGGTGGCCGCGCTGACCACCCACGACTTGGTGGAGGGCATCCGCGCCCAGGTGGTCGACAAGGACCGCAATCCGCAGTGGGAGCCCGCCACCCTCGCCGAGGTGTCGGATGCGCTGGTGGACAGCTACTTCGCCGATCTGGGCGATCGGGAACTCGGACTGAGCGGAGCACAGGAGTGATGAGCGTGACGAAGGTGGCCTTCCTGGGCCTCGGGCATATGGGCGGCCCGATGGCGGCGAATCTGGTGCGTGCCGGATATCAGGTGCTGGCCTACGACCCCGTACCGGCCGCGCAGGAACAGGCCCGCGCCGACGGGGCGGAGGTCTTCGACACCGCCGCGGCGGCCGTGACCGAAGCCGAGATCGTCATCACGATGCTGCCCAACGGCCGCATCGTGCTCGACGTCTACGACGCGGTGCTGCCGTCCGCCAAACCCGGCACCCTGTTCATCGACTGCTCCACCATCGACGTCGCCGACGCCAAGCGCGCGGCGGAAGTTGCTGTGGGAGCGGGACATCGGGCCCTGGACGCACCGGTGTCCGGCGGCGTCGGCGGTGCCACCGCGGGCACGTTGACCTTCATGGTCGGCGGCGAGGCCGAGGACTTCGCCGCCGCGCAGCCGGTGCTGGACGTGATGGGCGGCAAGGTCGTGCACTGCGGCGGCGCGGGCGTGGGGCAGGCCGCGAAGATCTGCAACAACATGATGCTGGGCATCTCGATGATCGGGCTGTCCGAGGCGATCGTGCTGGGCGAGAAGCTGGGCCTGACCCACGACAAGTTCTACGACGTGGTCTCCACCGCCTCGGGTCAATGCTGGTCGCTGACCACCTACTGTCCCGTGCCCGGCCCGGTGCCGACCAGCCCCGCCAACAACGAATACCGGCCCGGATTCGCCACCGCGCTGATGAACAAGGACCTCGGCCTGGCGGCGAATGCGCTGCGCGACAACGATGTCGACGGACGGTTCGGTCTGCTGGCGGCCGAGATCTACGAGCAGTTCAACCGGTCGGCGGGCGACCTGGACTTCTCCGCTATCGTCACCGATATTCGTCGCCGTTCCGGCGAGTAGCCGAGAAAGGGAAACAGTGACCGACTTCGAGACCATTCTGCTGGAGCGCACCGGACGGGTCGCGGTGATCACCCTGAATCGGCCGAAGGCACTCAACGCGTTGAATACGCAGGTGCTCACCGACATCACCGCCGCCCTCGACGAGGTGGAGGCCGATGCGGGTATCGGCGCGGTGGTGCTGACCGGTTCGGAGAAGGCGTTCGCCGCCGGCGCCGATATCAAGGAGATGCAGTCCAAGTCCTATATGGACATGTTCCTGGCCGATTTCTTCCAGGGCTGGGACCGGGTCGGTGCGTTCCGCAAGCCGATCATCGCGGCGGTGGCCGGATACGCCCTGGGCGGCGGCTGCGAGCTGGCGATGATGTGCGACATCCTGATCGCCGCCGACACCGCGAAGTTCGGCCAGCCGGAGATCAAGCTCGGCGTGATCCCCGGTATGGGCGGCTCACAGCGCCTGACCCGTGCGGTCGGCAAAGCCAAGGCCATGGATCTGATTCTCACCGGCCGCAATATGGATGCCGAGGAGGCCGAACGGGCCGGGCTCGTGGCCCGCGTCGTTCCGGCGGCGGAACTGCTGTCCACCGCACGCGAGGTCGCCGAGACCATCGCCGGCATGTCGCTGCCGTCGGTGATGATCGCCAAGGAGGCCGTGAACCGCTCGTACGAAACCACGCTCACCGAGGGCCTGCGTTTCGAACGCCGGGTGTTCCACTCGCTGTTCGCCACCGAGGATCAGACCGAGGGCATGACCGCCTTCGTGGAGAAGCGCGCGGCGAACTTCGAACACCGCTGAGCGCTACCCCTGACAGCCGAGCATCGCTCGCAGTCGACGGCCCGGCCGTCGCCGCCCGTATGCGCCGATTCAGCGGGTACGTGCCGGCGAGGCCGGGCCGCTCTCCTCGTCGGCCCCGCCCTCGCCCGGCATCCGGGTTTCGAGGTGGCCTCGGCGGCGGTGCGCTGTCCGCGGTGCCGGCGACCGCACGGGTCCACGCCCGTCGAGCGGTCGCGGGCCCAGTAATTTCCCGTACGCTCATCGGCGTGAGATGGGTCGCCGCCGTGATCACCGTGGCCTCCGCTGTGGTGGTGGCGGGTTGCGGCGCGTCCGGAACGACCCCGGCCGCGACGAGTTCGCCCCCAGCGTCGGCTGCCGCGCAGGCACTGGCGGTCGCCGAATGCGGGTCCGCCACTGATGCCGATATCGTTGCCGCAACGGGCATTTCCGGCATACAGCAGATTTCGGCCAATCCGCTGCGCTGCCGTTGGGAGGCTGCCGCGGGCACCTCGGTGACCTTCGAATGGTTCCGTGCCAGCCCGCTCGCCGCGCACACCGCCCCCGACCCCGCGGCCCAGGTGTCGTCGCTGCGGGTCGGCGACCACACCGGCTGGATCTTCTCCACTCCGCAGTGGTGTGAGGCCGCCGTCGATTCCGGTGCCGCGGATTTCGTCGACTGGCGCGCCGACGAGCCGCAACAGCCTGCGGCACAAGCCTGTTCGGCCGTGCGGCAGCTGGCCGCGGCGACCCTGGCGAAGGCGGGGTGAGGACGATGCGCCGAGCGCGCCGTCTCGTCGTCGCGGTGGCTCTGATCGCCGCCGCGGCCGGATGTTCCTCGGGGCCGACGCCCGCGCATCGGCCGGCGCAGGCCGAGGACGAACTCCTGCAGGGCTGCGGTCCGGAAACCGATCCCGAGATCGCTGATCTGGTGCACGCCACCGCCGTTCACCGCGAGGGCGGACCGACCATCTGCGCCTGGGAGGGCAACTACCCCGGCGGCGGCGTCGTCGATATCACCTACGCCTGGTTCGCGCAGGATTCGTTGCTGCGTGACGGCCAGGTGGCGGCCGCCCTCGGCTATCGCACCGACCATCTGGTTGTCGCCGATTTCGGCGGCCTGATCTGGCGCGATCCCCGCGATCCGGGCAGTTGTGGGGTGTCGGCCGCCGATTCCGGGACGGTCACCTACTGGGTGCAGAACCGCTCCCGCCTCGCCACCCCGGACCCGTGTGCCGCGGCGATCAACGCCGAGAAGGCCACCGTCGAACTCGACGGGTGATCCGCGGCGTCACTTCCCGGGAACGGGTTCGGCGCTGCTGCCCGCGACCTCCACCGGACGGGCCGGGGTGCCGTCGTGCGCCGGCCGCGCCGAGTCGTGTCCGGTGACCAGCAGGCCGGTGACCGTCGCGCCGAGCGCCGCGGTCACCGCCAGCGCGGCGACCACCTTGCGTCGCGATACCGCCGGTCGCGGCGTCGGCTTCGCCGCCCCGCACTGCGGCGGGGCGAATCGGATACCGCGCACCCGGCGCGCCGCCGGTTGTTCGGTGGCCATCAGCACCGCACCGCGCGCGGAGACGAAATCGGGCTCCGGATCGTAGATCACCGGCAGATCCAGCAGCTGCTCCAGCGACGCCCGGATACCCGGGCTACGCGTGCAACCGCCCAGCAGTGCCACCGCCCGCGGCGCGACCCCGGTGTCGTCGATCAACTGCCGCACATACGACACCGAATGATGGATCCCGGCCGCGACCAGATCGCGGAAATCGCTGCGGGTCACGACGATTCGCGTGCCGGAACGAGGATCGCCGACCGTCACCACCCGGGTGGCGCTGAGCTGTTCCTTGTAGTCGCGTCCGGCGGCATTGTCGATCTCCACCCCGCCGTGCGCGAGATGCCAGCGCAGCAGGGCGTCGTGGCCGTCGCCGCCCAGAAGGGTGCTGCGCTTGGCTGCGAGGATGGCCTGGGTGCGGCAGTCGGCCTCGGTGAGGGTGAGCCCGGAACAGCCGAGGTCGTAGATCAGCACCGCACCCTCGTCGGGCAGCTGTCCGCTGAACCGCAGATACCGTAACTGGGCCGGCGGTTCGTCGATGATGGTCAGCCGGCTGCGTCCGGCCGCGGCCCGGATGGCCTCGGCGTGCAGGGCGCAGCGGGAGGTGACGGCGATGCCGGTGACGAATTCGTCCCGGTCGGCCGCGGATGCCCGCATCGCGTCGATGGCCTGGAAGACCGGCTCCTCGACCCCCGCCCCCGCGCGGCGCGCGACCACACAGCGGTCGATCGGCGGCAGATGCGGCTGATCGGAGTGGGTGAGCATGGCGCGCGCGCCACCAGCGCCCGCCGACACGCCCAGGACCAGCACCATGGCGTCCATGGTGAACCTTTCGGCCGCCGATGGAAAGGCAGCGGCCCGGGATGTCGCTGCCGGAATGCTGGCGAGTCGACCCTCAGGCCCACCGGGTCGGCGTATCGCCGCTGTCGAAGTCGCCCGCCTCGCGCCGGAATTCCGCGAGCAATTGCAGCAGCAGCTGGAGACGCTCCGGAGGCAGGCCCGGCCGGGCGAAGACCTTCTCGTTCAATTCCCGGGTGGCCGCCGCCGCCAGATCGCGGCCGGCGGCCGTGATCTCGATCAGGGTTGCCCGGCGGTCGCTGGGGTGTGGTACTCGTTTGACCAGTTGGGCCGCTTCGAGCCGATCGACGGTATTGGTGACACTCGTCGGGTGGACCTGCAACCGGGCGCTGGCCATCGCCATCGGCAGCGCCCCGGTCTTGCTGAAGCCGAGCAGCGTCAGCAATTCGTAGCGGGAGAAGGTCAGCCCCGACGGGCGCAGCGCCTCGTCCACCCGGGCCATCACGATCTGCTGGGCACGCACCAGAGAGGTCACCGCGGCCATGCCGTCGGCGACATCGCCCCAGCCGTGCGAGGTCCACTGGCGGTGGGCCTCTTCGATGGGGTCCAGCGGAAGCGGGCGGGGTGCGGCCATACCGCCGAGTGTATTTGCCCGCCCGCTCCCACGCTGCGGTCCGGAGTCGCCGGATCGGTGATTCAGGACAGTCCCGAAAGATCACCGAGGACAACGTGGTTGCGATCGGCGGTGTTTCCCAGGGTGTACTCGGGCATCAGTCCGAGATATTCGGCCCGGCTGCGGGTGCTCCACCGCCGCGCGTCCGGGGTGCGGGTTTTGTAGAAATTGACCATGTAGCCGCCCTCGTAGAGGCGCAGCAGGGTGTAGCCGCCCGGATACTCCTTCACCGCGCCCACTTCCAGGAATTCCACCCGGAGCGGGATGTCGGGGCGGGTGCGGCGATTGCGGTGGGTATGGCCCGCATGGTGGAAGAACACCCCCGGCGTCGATTGATACAGCTGCTGCAGGGTGAGCGCGTCCGATCGATTCAGCACGAAATTCGGGCCGGCGAGATTGCTCAGCCCCGATTCCGCGGTGACCGGATGATGTCCGAAGACGACCGTCGGCCGGTCGGGATCGCGACGCAGCGATTCGCGCAGGCGATCGAATTGCCCGGGACCGATACTGCCCCCGGAGCCGTCCAGTTCGGTGGTGTCGAGTCCGATCAGCCGCAGCCCGCCGAGCCGATGTTCGGTCGATTGTGCCGGGGGAAGGAAGGATTCGCCCCAGCAGTCGTAGTGGTCGGCCGCCACCGCCGGACAGCCGGCGTAGTCGGCGCCGGTGTGGGGACGGTCGTGATTGCCGCGCGCGGCGAACCAGTCCCGCCCCTCGATTCCCCAGGCGTCCAGTCGGTTTCGTACCGACCGGGTCTGCTCCGGGGCGGCTTCCGCGGTCAGATCACCGGCCAGGATCAGATGGTCGGCGCCGCGATCCGGACGGCGCAGATCGTCGAGCAATGCCGCCAGCATCACCTCGG
Source organism: Nocardia sp. MDA0666 (assembly GCF_003023875.1). Classification (NCBI taxonomy): domain Bacteria; kingdom Bacillati; phylum Actinomycetota; class Actinomycetes; order Mycobacteriales; family Nocardiaceae; genus Nocardia; species Nocardia sp. MDA0666. Next base: position 35,391 of record NZ_PYHT01000010.1, on the reverse strand, counting down.
GGTACGGCGGCAGTCCCGGTTCCTGTCGCACGCCCGGCGGCAGCCCGGCGGCGATGATGCCGCTGGTCTCCTCGCCGATGTGCACATCGTTGCAGAGCGCGAGGGTGCGCAGCAGCCGGCCCGGGGGAGCGACGAGAGTGGTGAATTCACCGCTACATTCGGGTGCGCCGGGCAGATGAGTGACCAACTCCGGGGCCGGTACCGCCCGCACCCCGTCCGACCACGCCTCGAATCGATATCGCCGTCCCGGCTCCAGGCCGTCGATCTGGGCGTAGTGATACGGCGTCCGATCGGCGCCGGTCACGGGCACCGGCCGGGCGGGCCCGGCGGAATCCGCAGGGGCCAAGCGGATCTCGGTGCCGGCCTCGATCGGGACGGGTGCGCCCGACGCATCGGCGGCGAGTGTCGTCCAGGTGATGATCGCCGACGTGTCGGTGAGCGTGACCACCTCCAGATCGGTCGCCCGCAGTGAATTCGCCTGTGCCCGAACCGGACTCGGAAGCATGAGCGGTGTGGCTGCCACGGCGGCCAGGCCCGCGAGCAGGCGGCGGCGATTCGGCCCGCAACAGGTCATCGTCGCTCCCTCGTGGGTGGTCGGTACCGATCCACGGCCGACCCTACCCAGGCCGACGCCATACCGCGTGTCGTGCCGCCGACTCACCGGGTAGGTTGGCTAGCCGGTCGCCTCGGCGCAGTATCCGATCGGAAGGACGGTCCATGGCAGCGGCGCAGCAGCACGAACGCCGGTGGAAACTCGTGCTCGGCGTGGTGGCGCTGGCCGCCTCGGCCATGATCACCGCGTGTTCGGCGTCCTCGGACGAGCCGGAGATCGTGGTCTACAACTCGCATGATCAGCGTCTGACCCGGCAGTGGGCCGACGTCTTCACCGAGCAGACCGGAATCCGGGTGACGTTGCGCGACGGCGCCGATGCCGAAGTCGCCGATCAGGTGCTGGCCGAGGGCGACCGATCGCCGGCCGATGTGGTTCTCACGGAGAATTCACCGGCGATGGCCCGGATGGAGCGCGCCGGTCTGTTCGCCGGCCTCGACCCCGCCACCCTCGCGCAGGTGCCCGAACAGTTCCGTCCGAGTTCGGGGCAGTGGACCGGAATCGCCGCGCGGTCGACCGCATTCGTCTTCCATCCGGGGAAGATCCCGCCCGCCGAACTGCCCGCCGGCTTGCTGGACCTGCAACAGCCGCGGTGGCACGGCCGCTGGACCGCCGATTCGCACGGCGCGGACTTCCAGGCGATCGTCGCGGCGCTGCTGGCACTCGACGGCGAGAACGCCACGCGCGCGTGGCTGCACGGGGTGAAGGACAACGCCACCGTCGCGCCCAACGGCTTCGCGGCACTGAAGGCGGTCGGCGCGGGAGGGGTCGGCGGGGCGCTGGTCTTCGCCACCGACTGGTACCGCGACCAGCTCGCACCCGAGCGGATCATCGGGCCCTCGACGCCGCACTATTTCCGCGGCGGGGACCCGGGCGGATACCTCTCGCTGTCCGGTGCGGGGGTGCTGAAGTCGAGCCGGCACGCCGCCGAGGCTCAGCGGTTCGTGCGATTCGTGACGGCCGCGGCCGGGCAGCGTCTGCTCAGTGGCGGTGCGGCCATGGAGTATCCGGTGGCCGCGGGTGTCCCCGCCGATCCGGCGCTGCCGCCGCTGGATTCGCTGGACCCGCCGCGCGTGAATCCGAGCGAACTCGACCCGGAGCGAGTCGAGGCGTTGATGCGCGAGGCGGGGCTGCTCTGATCCGCTACGAGGCGGTCAGGTCGTAGCGGTACCTGCTGGTCGGAATGACGTCGAGATCGCGGTCGGCGCCGAAGGTCGCGACGCTGGCCATCATGCGACCGGCGCGGCGCTGCAATTCCGCGTCGTCACCCCCGCTGCCCCAGAACGCGTGCTGGTCGGTCATCGCGTCCATCGGGAAAAGTTCCTCGACCAGCGCGTCCACCCGCGGACCCGGAGTGACCGCCGCGACCACGGTGTTCTGCACATAACCGAAGGTGGCCTGGGTTTCGATGGCCACGGTGGTATGCCGGTCCTGCCAATTGCGCAGCCATTCGGCGCGGGTCAGCTCCTGCGGAATTCGCAGCAGCGCGATATTGGCCAGCGCCTCGTAGCGGGTTCCGTCCGGGGGCCGCGCGGTGGTGAGCGGTTCGCGTTCGTCCACGATCCAGCCGTTGATCCGCTCGGACACGCCACTGAGCACATCGGTGATCGGCCCGTTCTGTCCCTCGCTCCAGACGCCGACGATCGCCGCGACGGGTTCGTCGTAGGTGCTCACCCGCAGTTGTGCGGCCGCGACATCGGCGTCGCCGATGTTGACCTGGAGTTCGGTCGCCCCCGCGGCGGCCAGCCGCCGGTGGAACTCCGGCGCGTGCAGGGTGTCCGCGAGATCCGGCCCCCAGAGGGCGTACATCAATTTCATGCCGGATCCTTTCGGGGAACTGCGTTCGGCTGCGACGACGGTAGTTCCGTCTACCGCGCGAGACTCCCGATTCGCCAAACCCGGTCCCGCTCACCGGGACCGAATCGCCAGGCCGGATCGCCGCGATCGTGCGCCCGTCCGGAGGGATCGGTCGCCTACAGTGAGAGCGATATCCGTCCGGTGAGAGGAGACCAGGTGCGCCGCATACTGTTCGCGATGACGTTGTGTGCCGCCGTACTACCCGCGCTCGCCTGCTCCGCCGAGGCCGACCGCGCACCGGCGAAGACATCGGCGCCCGCGCCCGCGGCAGCAGACCACGGCACCAACGGCACGATCGAGGTGGTGGCCACCCACGGTCCCGAGAAGTACGCCGCCGCCGGACTCGCCGCGGGCATCACCACCTGTCAGGCCGGATCGGTGCTGGCGACCCTGACCACCGGCCGGGACGGCAAGGCCCACCAGGATGTGGCCGCCGACTGCTATCAGGTTCAGGTGACGTCGGTGCCGATGGGATGCCGGCTGGCCACCGACCCCGCCGAGAAGGTCGACGTGGTGGCCGGCCGGACCGCGACCGCGGAGTTCGGATTGGCCTGCGCCTGAGCGTTTTTCAACGGTTGGCGAGTTCGGCGAGCCGGTAGGCCAGCGCCGTGCGCACCGCCGGGATGCGGGTGACGAGGCGGATCGCGGTGTTGCGCAGCATGCGGGCCGGTCGCGGGCGCAGCGTCGCCATCCGGGTCATGCGATCGGTGAAGGCCACCACGTCCAGCGCGACCGGGCGGCGGGTGCGCTCGTAGTCGTCGAGCAGCGCGTCGGGTTCGCCGCCCAGGACCCGGGCCAGCAGCGTGCCCAGCAGGGCCGCGTCCTGGATCCCGGTGTTCATCCCCTGCCCACCGGCCGGGCTGTGTACATGTGCGGCATCGCCGGCCAGCAGGATCCGCCCGGCGCGATAGCGGTCGGCCACTCGGTGATGCACGCGAAAACGTGAGCTCCACAGCACCTCTCGCACCGTGGCGCCGGGGCAGCGGGCATCCAGCAGCGCTTGCACCTGCGCGCGGGTGGGATGTTCGGGCGCCTCGGCGACGGTGGCGACGATGCGGAAGCGATCGTGGTCGGTGTCCGGCAGGGGTGCGACCACCACGATGCCCTCCGGCGAGACGTGCAGCGATACCTCGTCGCGCGAGGCGGGCCAGTCCATCCGCACATCGGCCAGGACGAACGATTCCGGATAGGTGGCGCCGGTGAAGCCGATTCCCGCCGCCTCGCGGACCCGGCTGTGCATCCCGTCCGCGCCGATCACGTACTCGGCGCGGATCGATCCGGATTGCCCTGTGGCATCGGTGAATTCGACGGTGACGAATTCACCGCCCGGTATCACCGCGGTGACCTCCACGGGGCGCACGACCGTTCCGCCCGCCCGCTGCAGCCGGTCGAGCAGGACGGCCTCGGTCGCCTCCTGGCCGATCATCAGCGTGTAGGGGAACGGTGTCGGCAGGTCGGAGAAGCCGATGGTGGTCAGCCGATCGGCGCCTTCGTACATGACGAAGCGTGGCACCTCGAGTCCCAGGTCGTGCAGGGTCGTGGCGATGCCCATTTCATCGAGGACCTCCAACGTCCGGGCATGGACGACCGCGGCGCGGGACGTGTTCGCCCCGGCGGCCAGTCGATCCAGGAGAACCACGTCGGCGCCGGCATCGGCGAGCGCGATCGCGGCGGTCAGTCCGGCGGGTCCGGCGCCGACGATGACGACCGCGGCGGTGGCGGGAACGGTGCTGCTCATGACTACTCCCTCAGGTTTGCCAACGCATGTTGGCCAACGACTGTTGACATCAGAATAAAGCGGCCGGGGATGGTAAGTCAACAGTTGTTGGCCTACGGTTGTGGGCATGAGTGAAGAGGCTGCGCCGCGCCGCTCGGACGCCACTCGCGCGGCGATTCTGGAGGCGGCTCGCCGGCATTTCGCCCGCGAGGGATACGCCAAGGCGACCATTCGGGCGATCGCCGCCGACGCCGGCATCGATCCGTCGATGGTGATGCGGTACTACGGCAACAAGGACGGCCTGTTCGACGCGGCGCTCGACGTCGATCTCGCCCTGCCGGATCTGGCCGCGGTGGCCGAGGACGAGCTGGGTGCGACGGTCGCCCGGCGCTTCCTGGAACTGTGGGAGACGCCGCCGGGTAACGAACTGCTGCTGACCCTGTTGCGTTCTTCGGTGTCGGACGAGACTGTGGCGCAACGGTTTCAACGCGTCTTCGCCGAACAGCTGATGCCGATGGTGACCCGCGTCGGCGACCCCGCGGACGCGCCGCGGCGAGCCGGATTGGTGGTCACGCAGATTCTGGGACTGGCGGTGTGCCGCTATGTATTGCGCCTGCCGCCGGTGGTGGCGTTGACGGCCGAGGAGATCGTCGCGGAGATCGGCGCGACGGTGCAGCGGTATCTGGTGTCGGTGCCGAGATGAGACGGGTCTCGGCGAGACGAGTCGGGAGGAGATATGACGAGGAGATATGAGAATGCCCCGAGTCCGGCGGCGCTGGCTCGGGGCATCAGGGCTGCGATGCGGTCCTCGAGTGTCGGCGCACGGCATCTACCTCCGTTCGATCGGCTGGACGCTGTCCTGTTCGGTCAGCTGTAGAGGCGCTCGATGAATGCGCGCAGGTTGGTGCGCACCCGTTCGGCCTTCTCCTCGTCGGTCAGATCCTCGCGGTAGCGGTTGCCCAGCGCGGGGCGCTTCTTGTTGCGCGCGTACAGCGAACAGGCCAGATCGGTGCACATGTAGATGCCGATCGAGTTACCGCGCCGTCCGGATTCGCCGACCTTGTGCGCGGTGAGCAGCGACACCCCGGTACCGGTGTGCGTGGTCAGGCAGATCGAGCAGAGCTGGGCCCGGCCGGATCCGCCCGTCTCGTAGCGCAGTGCCACGCCGACCAGCCGATCGTCCTGCGGGGTCACCAGATACGCGCGGCCCGGCATCGACCGGTCGTTCCAGCCGAAGAAGTCCAGGTCCTCCCAGGGTCGCGTGTCGAGATCCCGGGGGACCGGCATGCGCTTGGCATCGCCCTTGGAACAGTTGACGAACGACGAGCGGATCTCGCGTTCGGTCAGTGGTTGCACGTGTTCACTCCTTCCGAATGGATGAACGGAAAACGGAGCGAGGCTACGGCCACCGGTCCCGGCGGGCAATCGAATATCGGCTCAGCCGGTGGTGCGCAGCCCGGCGAGGGTGACCGTGATCAGCCGTTCTGCCGCATCGGGTGAGGTTTCGCACGCGACGCCGATACCGTGGCCCAGGCGCAACAGATCGCGCGGTTCGATTTCCGGACGGATCAGCCCGGCGTCCTGGGCGGGTTGCAGGATCGCCGTCGCGGCGTCGGTGATCAGATTCGAACACAGCATGAAGGTCTGCGATCCGCGGTCGATGGCGGCCTTGAGGGTCACCGCCAGACTGCGTTTGTCCATCACGAATCGCACCTGGGCGCGGAACCACTGCTCCAGAGCGTCGAGAGGGGAGAGAGTTTCGGTCAGCTCGGCGGCGAGTTCGGCCAATGCCTCGATGCTCGAGCGATAGACCGCCTCGATGAGTGCGTCCCGGTTGGGAAAGTGGCGATAGAGGGTGCCCGGTCCCACCGCGGCTCGGCGCGCCACCTCGTCCAGGGGCGCCTCCGGGCCGTATTCGGCGAACGCCTCCCGCGCGCACTCGAGTATGCGCTCGTAGTTGCGCCGCGCATCCGCGCGCATCGGACGCGGCGGCGCCGCGCGCCCGGACCCCTGTGTCGACGGTGCGCTCACGATCCCTCCAGTGGAAACGGATGAACTCTCCGCTTAGTCTTGCGTAACCGGAGAACTTCTCCATATGCTATCTCCATTGGAAACGGAGACATTCTCCGTTTAGTTCCGCAATCCGATGGAGCCCCCTTGTCTACCTCCACGATTTCCTCGTCACCGCAGGTCGGCGCACCGCCCGGGCGGCTGCGCTCCGGCATCGTGCTGGCCACGTTGCTGACCTGCCAGTTGATGATCGTGCTCGACATCACCGTGATGAACGTGGCGCTGCCCCGCATCCAGCACGATCTGCACTTCAGTGCCACCGGCCTGTCCTGGGTGATGAACGCCTACACCCTGGTCTTCGGCGGGCTGCTGTTGCTCGGCGGCCGGGCCGGCGATCTGTTCGGGCGCCGGCGCATATTCATCCTCGGCACCGTGCTCTTCACCCTCGCTTCCCTCGGCGGCGGGCTGGCGCCGTCGGCCGCCTGGCTGATCGTCGCTCGTATCGTGCAGGGGCTCGGCGGTGCGATGGCCGGTCCGAACACTCTCGCCCTGCTGACCACCACCTTCGCCGATCCGAAGATGCGGGTCCGGGTGCTGGCGCTGTTCTCCGGAATGTCCAGTGCGGGATTCGCGATCGGGCTGATCCTGGGTGGACTGCTGACCCAGTGGCTGAGCTGGCGCTCGGTGCTGTTCATCAACGTGCCGTTCGGACTGGCCGTGGCACTGCTGGCGGCGCGGTACCTACCCGACGCGCCGCGCCGGCGCGCTCATCTCGACCTGCCCGGAGCGGTGACCGCGACGGGGGCGGTGGCCGCGCTGGTCTACGGCTTCATCAGCGCCGCGGCCCACGGCTGGGACGATGTGACGACCGATGTGTCGCTGGCGGCCGGCGTGCTCGCACTGATCGCGTTCCTGCTGATCGAACACCGGGCCGCGCAACCGCTGCTGCCGCTGCACGTGTTCGCCGACCGCAATCGGGCCGCCGCGTACGCCAACATGTTCCTGGGGCCGATGGCGGGTACCTCGATGTTCTTCTTCCTCACCCAGTATCTGCAGGAAGTGCGGGGAATGAGCGCGCTGGCAACGGGTTTCGCCTTCCTTCCGACCGCGGTGACGATGTTCGCGATGATCCGGCTGATTCCGCGCCTGCTGCCGCGCTTCGGTCCCAAACCGGTGACGCTGGTGGGCACGTCCGCGATGATCGCCGGGCTGGCGCTGCTCACCCTGCTCGATACCGATACCGGTTACTTCCCGCTGCTCGCGGTGGCGACGCTGTTGATGGGATGCGGTATCGGCCTGGCCTTTTCGCCGCTGAATGTGATCATCATGGCGAATGTGGCGCCCGAGGAGGCCGGTGCGGCGGGCGGTGCGTTGCAGACGCTGCAGCAGACCGGCGCCGCGCTGGGGCTGGCGGTGCTGGTCACGGTATTCGGCACCGCCGTGCGGGCCGCGTCCGGATCGGCCGTGCACGTGCTCGTCTCCGGTATCACGACCGCCTTCGCCGCGGCGGCCGGGATCGCGGTGCTGACCTTGCTCGTGGCGTCGACATTTCGGAGTGTGCGGGCGCAACGGTGAGTGACCGGACGGTGGCCCTCGGAACTTCCGAGGGTTGCCGTCCTGTTCATCCAAGATCAACTCCGGGCATTTGGGACTATTCGAAACCTGTTGCCGCGCAGTGACTTAACCGAGATTCGACTCACAGCAACCTCTATGACTGCCGTGCGAGACTCGTCGCGATGCTCACCTATTTTCAAGCGATGGTCATCGGCGCGGTGCAGGGCTTCACCGAGCTGTTCCCGATCTCCAGTCTCGGACATTCGGTTCTCGTGGCGGCCTGGCTCGGAGGTAGATGGGGAGCGTTGCCCGGTCAGGGTGGAACCGATTCGGCCGCAACCTATCTGGCGTTCGTCGTCGCCCTGCATGTGGCGACGGCGGTCGCGCTGGTGATCTACTACTGGCGAGACTGGTGCGCGATCGCCGCCGGATTCGTCGAGATGGTGCGGACCAGGCGGCTGGATACCGTGCCGCAACGGCTGGCCTGGCTGATCGTGATCGCGACCGTGCCGGTCGCGATTCTCGGCCCGCTGCTGGAACATCCGCTGCACGACGTCTTCGCCGCTCCCTTGTGCGCCGCGGCCTTCCTGACCGTCAACGGCGTGGTGCTGGTCATCGGCGAAGGCCTGCGTCGCCGCAACGAGCCCACTCTCGCCGAATACGGCCGCCGCTTCGCCCTGAATCAGGCGAACAGTCGGATGCGCACGGCGACAACACTTTCCCTGCCGCAATCCGACCGTCGCCTGGCGGCCCTCGACTCCCGGGACGCGGTCGGCATCGGCCTGGCCCAAGCCGGTGCCCTCCTCACCGGCTTCAGCCGGGCCGGCCTCACCATGGTCGGCGGTCTCTGGCGCGGTCTCGAACACGAACACGCCGCCAAATTCGCCTTCCTCCTCGCCACCCCCGCGATCTTCGGCGCCGGAATAGTCGACCTCCCGGACCTGATAACCCCACGCGCAGAGGTGATCTGGGGCCCGATCATCGTCGGCGCCGTCGTCTCCGGCGTGACATCCTGGCTCGCCGTCCGCTACCTCGAACGGTACTTCCGGACCCGGACCCTGCTGCCGTTCGCCGCCTACTGCGTGATCGTGGGGTTGGTGTCGATCTTCCGATTCGGGTGAGTTGCGGGCCGCTGACGCGCCACGACGGGACTGTTGTGGTAGGCGGCGACCGTCCACTTGCCGTCGCGCCGGTGCATGACCCAGGTTGCGTTCACGTACCGGTCGGCGGGTACTTCGGTCTCGCCGGCGAACGCGATCGCGGCCTTGCTGACGACAACGGCGTGGTCGGCGCCGAGGAACCGGATATCTCCGATGTCGTCGGTGACGGTCGAGTTCGCGAGAACGGTCGCGAACCCGTCCGCCATACCCTGCCGGATCTCCGCCCGGCTGCGCCGACAGGTCCCCGGCATGATCACCGTGGCGTCCTCGGCGTAGTCCGCGACGAAAGCGTCCGCGTCCCCGGCCGCCCAGGCCTTGTACTGATCGGCCAAGATCTGCGCGATGGCGGCCGAGTCGTCGGTTCGAGTCGTGGTCATGGCATGTCCTTCGTTCGTCAGCGCGGCCCTTCTTCGGGCCGTACACCTCTCCGACGCGCGAGCATCCCCCGAATCGACAAACGAAAAAGGTCCCGACCGGATGGTCGGGACCTGGTGTGCTGTGCCCTCGGCAGGATTCGAACCTGCGGCCTTCTGCTCCGGAGGCAGACGCTCTATCCCCTGAGCTACGAGGGCGGGGATCGGACCCGGTCGACACCAGTGGTTACGTCGTCCGATCGGGCGGGGAAAGCGTATCGCATCACACGGCGTGCGCCAAAAGACAGGTCCGAGCAGGGATTCAGTTCGGCGTCACGGCACTACTGCGTCGGCATCGGCGCACCCGGCATGCCGGGGATGGCGGGAACGCCGGGGATACCGGCGGGGAGTTCGTCCATCTGGCCGGTGGGCGGGACGGCCTTCTCCTTGTCGGCGTGGTGGCGCGACTTGGGGACGAAGTAGACGACCAGTGCGACGACCAGGACGGCGATCACCACGACCGCGCCGACCAGTGCCCAGGGAACACGCCGGTGCTTCGGCGGGTTGGAATTGCCGTTGTACGCCCCGCCGGGGGCGGATTTGGCGGCGGCACGAATCGCCTTGGCTGATTTCGCGCTGGTGTTCGGCATCGGTTGGCGCTCTCTTCGGGTGCGTCGGTGGTGCTCGCGGTGTCGGAACGACGGCCGGGGCCGCCGGTGCCGGATGCCGGGTGCGGCGAGCAGGTGCCCGCTGACGGCGCACACCCGCTCGGACCATAGGATAGAGACTCGTGACTCCAGCTGACCTTGCAGAACTCCTTCGTGCGACCGCGGCGAAGGTGCTCGTCGAACGTGGATCCGACCCTGCGGTCCTGCCCGACGAGGTCAAGGTGGAGCGTCCCCGTAATCCGGAACACGGAGACTATGCCACGAATGTGGCCATGCAGGTGGGTAAGAAGGCCGGAATGAATCCGCGCGAACTGGCCGGTCTGCTGGCCGAGGCGCTGGCCGCCACCGACGGCATCGAATCCGCCGACGTGGCCGGCCCGGGCTTCCTCAACATCCGCCTCGCCGCGGCCGCCCAGGGCGCCATCGTCGAGCAGATCCGCGCCGCGGGCGCCGCCTACGGCACCGCGCAGGCGCTCACCGGCACCAAGATCAACCTGGAGTTCGTCTCCGCCAATCCGACCGGCCCGGTCCACCTGGGCGGTACCCGCTGGGCCTCGGTCGGCGATGCGCTGGGTCGCATTCTGGCCGCGCAGGGCGCGGACGTGACCCGCGAGTACTACTTCAACGACCACGGCGCGCAGATCGACCGCTTCGCCGAATCGCTGGTCGCCGCCGCCACCGGCGCGCCCACCCCGGAGAACGGCTACGCCGGCGCCTACATCTCCGAGATCGCGGGTCAGATCACCGCGGCGCATCCGGACGCGGCGAGTCTGCCGGAGAACGAGCGGCACGAACTGTTCCGCCGCGAGGGTGTGGAGCTGATGTTCGCCCACATCAAGCAGACGCTGCACGATTTCGGCACCGATTTCGACGTGTACTTCAACGAGAGCTCGCTGTTCGCCTCCGGCGCCGTGGAGAAGGCGCTCGACCAGCTCAAGGCCTCGGGCAATCTGTACGAGAAGGACGGCGCCTGGTGGATCGCCAGCACCGAATACGGTGACGACAAGGACCGCGTCGTCATCAAGAGCGACGGCAAGTCCGCCTATATCGGTGGCGATATCGCCTACTTCCAGAACAAGCGCTCGCGCGGGTTCGACCTCTGCATCTACATGCTCGGCGCCGACCACCACGGCTACATCGGCCGGCTGAAGGCGGCGGCGGCCGCGTTCGGCGACGATCCGGACACCGTCGAGGTGCTGATCGGCCAGATGGTGAACCTGGTGCGCGACGGCGTGGCGGTGCGGATGAGCAAGCGCGCCGGCACGGTGGTCACCCTCGACGACCTGGTCGAGGCGATCGGCGTCGACGCCGCCCGCTACGTGCTGGTGCGTAGTTCGGTGAACTCGAGCATCGATATCGACCTGGATCTGTGGACCAAGCAGAGCAGTGAGAATCCGGTCTACTACGTGCAGTACGCGCACGCCCGCACCTGCGCGGTCGCCCGCAATGCCACCGACTTCGGATTCGCCGGTGTCACACCGGATCTCGGCCTGCTGGTCGCCGACGAGGAGGGCGAGCTGATCCGCACCCTCGGCGAGTTCCCGGCCGCGGTGGCGAGTGCGGCGAGCCTGCGCGAACCGCACCGCGTGGCCCGTTATCTGGAGGAACTGGCGGGCGCCTACCACCGCTTCCAGACCAACAAGACGCTGCGGATCCTGCCGCAGAACGACGACCCGGTCCTGCCGGTCAACGCCGCCCGCCTGCAACTGGTCGACGCCACCCGTCAGGTGCTGTCCAACGGTCTGGCGCTGCTGGGCGTATCCGCCCCGGAGCGCATGTGAACCGCCGTCGGTCAGGTCATCGTGTGAGGAAGGAATTATTGTGAGTGCGCATCCGGCGGGACCTCGGCACGCCGAGATCCCCCACGCCCCCAACCTGCCGGAGCGGCCCGCGGACCCCCGCGAGATGATCGACCTGCCCGAGAAGGTGTGGCCCCGCAACGTCTCTCGCGACGCCGCGGGCGTGGTGCACTTGGCCGGGATGCCCGTCACGCAACTCGCCGCCGAATTCGGCACCCCGCTGTTCGTGGTCGACGAGGACGACTTCCGATCCCGCTGCCGCGATATGGTCCGCGCCTTCGGTCCCGGTGCGCGAGTTCACTACGCCTCCAAGGCATTTCTGTGCGGCGAGATCGCGCGCTGGGTGCGCGACGAGGGCCTGCACCTGGACGTGTGCTCCGGCGGCGAGCTGGCGGTGGCGCTGCACGGCGGCTTCCCGGCCGAGCGAATCGCGTTGCACGGCAACAACAAATCGGTCGCCGAACTGGAGCAGGCCGTGGCGGCGGGTGTCGGGCACGTCGTAGTCGACTCGCTGATCGAGATCGAGCGCCTGGAGGCGGTCGCCGCCCGCGCCGGCGTGGTGCAGGACGTGCTGGTCCGCGTCACCGTCGGCGTGGAAGCACATACCCACGAATACATTTCGACCGCGCACGAGGATCAGAAGTTCGGCTTCTCGATCGCCGGCGGCGATGCGATGGAGGCATTGGCCCGGGTCTTCGAGGCGGACAATCTGCGCCTGGTCGGCCTGCACAGCCATATCGGATCGCAGATCTTCGACATCGACGGTTTCGAGATCTCCGCGCGGCGCATGCTGCGACTGCTGCGCGATGCGATCGAGAAGTTCGGCGTCGAGCGCACCGAACAGATCGCGATTCTGGATCTCGGTGGCGGCCTCGGCATTTCGTATCTGCCGAGCGACGATCCGCCGCCGCTGGACGAGTTCGCCGCGAAGGTGCGCGACCTCGTCGAGGCGGAGGCGGCGCAGATCGGCCTGCCGACCCCGACCATCGCGGTGGAGCCGGGCCGCGCGATCGCCGGACCGGGCACCGTCACCCTCTACGAGGTCGGTACCACCAAGGACGTCTCGCTCGACGCCGGCGCGCAGCGCCGCTACGTCAGCGTGGACGGCGGGATGAGCGACAACATCCGTCCCGCGCTGTATCAGGCCGACTACGACTGCCGGCTGGTCTCCCGCTCCAGCGAGTCCGCCCCCGTGGTGGCGCGTGTGGTCGGAAAGCATTGTGAGAGCGGCGATATCGTCATCCGCGACACCTGGATGCCGGCCGACGTCGGACCGGGAGACCTGGTTGCGGTCGCGGCCACGGGCGCGTACTGCTATTCGATGGCCAGCCGCTACAACATGCTCACCCGCCCGGCCGTGGTCGCGGTCCGCGACGGGCAGGCGCGGCTGCTGCTGCGCCGTGAGACGGTGGCGGATCTGATGAGCCTGGAAGCGACGGAGGTGCACTCATGACCGAGGCGACGAACCGGCCCCGAGGCGGTGCGTTCGGAATCGAACGTCCCATCGGGGTCGCGGTGCTCGGCATGGGCAATGTCGGCACCGAGGTGGTGCGCATCCTGCGCGACCACGCCGACGACCTGCGCTCGCGGGTGGGTGCCCCGGTGGTGCTGCGCGGCGTCGCTGTGCGGCGCCTCGACGTCGACCGCGGCATTCCGGCCGAGCTGCTGACCACCGACGCCGAAGCACTGGTCGCCCGCGACGACGTCGACCTGGTGGTCGAGGTGATGGGCGGTATCGATCCGGCTCGCAAGCTGATCCTGGCCGCGCTCAACGGCGGCAAGTCGGTCGTGACCGCGAACAAGGCGCTGCTGGCCGACTACACCGGTGAGCTGGCCGCGGCGGCCGAGGGCAGCCGTGCCGACCTGTACTTCGAGGCCGCGGTGGCCGGCGCCATTCCGGTGGTGCGCCCGCTGATCCAGTCGATGTCCGGCGACCGGGTGAACCGGGTGGTCGGAATCGTCAACGGCACAACGAATTTCATTCTCTCGGCGATGGACGAGACCGGCGCCGACTACACCGACACGCTCGCCGAGGCGACCCGGCTCGGCTACGCCGAAGCGGATCCCACCGCCGATGTCGAGGGCTACGACGCCGCCGCCAAGGCCGCGATCCTGGCCTCGCTGGCCTTCCACACCCGCGTCACCGCCGCCGACGTCTACCGCGAAGGTATCTCGAAGATCACCGCCGAGGATCTGGAGACCGCGGCGGCGGTCGGCTGCACCGTGAAGCTGCTGGCCATCTGTGAGCGGATGCCCGGCGGCGAGCGGCTGTCGATGGACGGATCGGCGGTCGCCGCGCTGGGTGACGCGAGCAGCTCGTCCGCCGGTAAGGACCGGGTGTCGGTGCGCGTGTACCCGGCGCTGATCCCGCGGCGGCATCCGCTGTCCTCGGTCAACGGCGCCTTCAACGCGGTGGTCGTCGAGGCCGAGAACGCCGGCCGGCTGATGTTCTACGGCCAGGGCGCGGGCGGCGCGCCGACCGCCTCGGCGGTGATGGGCGATCTGGTGATGGCGGCCCGCAACAAGTTCTACGGTGGCCGCGCACCGGGTGAATCGGTTTATGCTGAGCTGCCGATCGCGCCGATCGGCGACATCCCGACCCGCTATCACGTGAACCTGCAGGTTGCCGACCGCACCGGGGTTCTGCAGGCGGTGTCCGGCAAATTCGCCGAACACGGTGTCAGCATCTCGACGGTCCGCCAGGAGGGATTCGACGAGGGCGCCCGACTGGTCGTGGTCACCCACCACGCGCCGGAGTCGGCGCTGGCCGATACCGTGGCAGCACTTGCCGAGCTGGAATCCGTCACATCCGTGACCAGCGTCTTGAGATTGGAAGGCACCGAGGAATGAGTCAGACAGGAGCGCCGCCGTCGGCCGGGGCCGTGCACACTCCGTGGCCGGGGCTGATCGCCGCCTATCGGGAGCGCCTGGCGGTCGGCGCGGACTGGGAGCCGGTCACCCTCTACGAGGGTGGCACGCCGCTGGTGCCCGCGCATCACCTGTCCGAGCTCACGGGCTGCGAGGTGTACCTCAAGGTCGAGGGCCTCAACCCGACCGGGTCGTTCAAGGACCGCGGTATGACCATGGCGATGACCGACGCCAAGGCCCGCGGCCAGAAGGCTGTGCTGTGCGCCTCCACGGGTAACACCTCGGCCTCGGCGGCGGCCTACGCCACCCGGGCCGGCATGCACTGCGCCGTGCTGATCCCGCAGGGCAAGATCGCGATGGGCAAGCTCGCGCAGGCGGTCATGCTCGGCGCCAAGATCATTCAGGTCGAGGGCAATTTCGACGACTGCCTCGAGCTGGCCCGCAAGGTCACCTCGGACTTCCCCGAGGTCGGCCTGGTGAACTCGGTCAACCCGGCCCGCATCGAGGGGCAGAAGACCGCGGCCTTCGAGATCTGCGACGCGCTGGGCAAGGCCCCTGACGTGCACGTCCTGCCGGTCGGCAACGCGGGCAACATCACCGCGTACTGGAAGGGCTACAGCGAATACCACGCCGACGGCCTCACCACGAGCCGCCCGCGCATGCTCGGTGTGCAGGCCGCCGGGGCCGCGCCGCTGGTCAACGGTGCGCCGGTGAAGGACCCCGAAACCATAGCCACCGCGATCCGGATCGGCGCGCCCGCGTCCTGGAACAGCGCGGTGGCCGCCCAGGAGCAGTCCGGTGGCGCCTTCCGGGCCGCCACCGACGACGAGATCCTGGCGGCGTATCGCCTGGTCGCGAGCACAGAGGGCGTCTTCGTCGAGCCCGCCTCGGCCGCCAGCGTGGCCGGTCTGCTGGCCGCGCGCAAGGAGGGCTGGCTCGATTCCGGTCTCACCGTCGTGTGCACCGTCACCGGCAACGGCCTGAAGGACCCGGACACCGCCCTGCTGGGTATGCCCGCGGTGGAGGCGATCGCGGTGGACCCGGTAGCGGTGGCCCGCGAGCTCGAGTTGGCCTGAGTTGAGTGCGCGCGAAGGTCAGTTGATGACGCGGACCCTCCCGCCCGGTATCACCGTTACCGCGAAGGTGCCCGCCTCCAGCGCCAATCTGGGACCCGGATTCGATTCGCTCGGTATCGCTTTGGGGCTGTACGACGAAATCGTGGTACGTACCACCGATTCCGGGCTTACCATCCGAGTGGAGGGTGAGGGCGCCGACGACGTCCCTTGGGGCCCTTCACATCTGGTCGTGCGCGCGATAGAACGCGGCCTGGAAGCCGCGGGCGTGTGGGCCGACGGGCTGGATGTGGTGTGCCGCAACGTCATTCCGCATTCACGAGGGCTGGGATCGTCGGCCTCGGCGGCGGTCGGCGGACTCGCCGCCGCGCGTGGGCTGGCCGCGAAGTTCGACCCGGCGCTGACGGGATCGGATGCCGAATTGGTGCAGCTGGCTTCGGAATTCGAGGGCCATCCCGACAACGCGGCCGCGAGCGTGCTCGGCGGCATCGTGGTGTCGTGGACCGAATCCGACCGCGCCGGCGAACTCGACGCGAGCAGTTCCGTCGAGCACCACCAGCGCGTCTACCGCGCGGTGCGGCTGGAACCGCACCCGCGGCTGCGCGCGACGGTGCTGATTCCCCAGGAGCGCTCCTCGACCGCGCACACCCGCGGCCTGCTGCCGGAGATGGTCCCGCACGGCGACGCCGCGTTCAACGTCAGCCGCGCCGCGCTGTCGGTGGTCGCGCTGACCGAGCGTCCCGACCTGCTTCTGCCGGCGACCCAGGACCGCCTGCACCAGGGCTATCGCGCCGCCGCGCTGCCGATGACCACCGCCTGGATCACTCGGCTGCGCACCGCCGGACTCGCCGCGATGGTGTCGGGCGCCGGTCCGACCATCCTGGCGCTGAGCGCCGGAGAATTTCCGGACGACCTGCGCAAACTCGCCGAGGAGGACGGTCTGCGCGTGGTCGAACCCGACATTTCCGCGGGTGTGAGCGTGGACTGATGGCGTGGCTGCCTTGCTGACGTGGTCGGACAGAGCTATCCTGAGCACGTCCGTACATCGTGCGCGTCAGACGCCGGTGCTTCATCAGGGCAATCGCTCCAGCAGGCTCCTTGCTCAAGCTCGGTGGCTCGGGGGCTCGAATCACTCGGGACTTCGACCTCGACGTCGGGGACAGCGACTGGAATGATCACTCCCACTCAATGAACCGGTGGCCGTGACCAGGTGGGTGATTCCATCGGTCCGGCGGGGCAGGCGATACGGCATCCGAGCTCGGCACAGTGATCGGGCTTCGGGACGAACCCTCGAATATGCACACGGCAATCGAGGGAAGGAAAGGATCTCCGTGACAGATACGGACCTGCTCGCGACACCCGGGGTGGACACTGCAAATCCCTCGGACGGCCGCGAAAGTGACTCCGGACAGATTTCGAAGATGAGCGAACACACCGACGTCGCACGATCGGGGCTGACTGGAATGTTGTTGCCGCAGTTGCGTGCGCTTGCCGGAGAGCTCGGTATCCGAGGCACATCCGGAATGCGTAAGGGCGATCTCATCGCCGCCATCAAGGAAAACCAGGCCTCCTCCGGCAAGTCCGCGCGTGGTGGCCGGGGCGATGCGAAATCCGCCGAGGCGGATGCGGGCGCCGAGCCCGCCGCGAAGTCCGCGTCGAATGTCGCGACCGAATCCGGTGCCGCGGCGAAGGCCGAGTCCCCTCAGACCTCCGAGAACGCCACCGAGTCCGCCGGTAAGGGACGCGCCCGGAACGATGCGTCGAAGGGCACCCGCAACGGTGCCGCGCGTGGTCAGCAGCAGACTCTCGACGGCGTCGGCACCGAGAACGCGTCCGCCAAGGCGGAAACCGCGGAATCGACTGCGCGCCCGGCCGATTCGGGGGACGAGTCCGGCCGTGACGGTGGCCAGCGCGGCCGCGGCCGCCAGCGTCGTGGCCGCGACCAGCGTGGTGAGGGCGGCGACAACCGCGGCGAGAACCGCGGTGGCGAGGCTCGCGCCGAGACCAAGACCGAACCGAAGGCCGAGGGCGGCGACGCCAAGTCGGATCAGGAGTCGGGCGATCGTCGCCGCGACCGCAACCAGTCCGGCGGCCAGAACCAGGCCGGCCAGAACGGCGCCGCCCGCGGTAGCGATCGTGGCCGCGACCAGCGTGGTGAGGACGACGAGGAAGGTGGGCGCGGGCGCCGCGGCCGCCGGTTCCGGGAGCGCCGTCGTGGCGGACGTGACCGTGAGGGCGGCGAGGGCGGCCGCGAGGTCGAGATCCGCGAGGACGATGTCCTGCAGCCGGTCGCCGGCATCCTCGATGTGCTCGACAACTACGCGTTCGTGCGCACCTCGGGCTACCTGGCCGGCCAGAACGACGTCTACGTGTCGATGAACCTGGTGCGCAAGAATGGCCTGCGCCGTGGTGACGCGATCACCGGTGCGGTGCGTGCTCCGCGCGAGGGCGAACAGAGCAATCAGCGCCAGAAGTTCGATCCGCTGGTGCGGCTGGACACGGTCAACGGCTCGGATGTCGAATCCGCCCGCCGCCGGCCGGAATTCAACAAGCTCACCCCGCTGTACCCGAACCAGCGGCTGCGGCTCGAGACCACGCCGAACAAGCTCACGACCCGCGTGATCGACCTGATCATGCCGATCGGTAAGGGCCAGCGCGCGCTGATCGTGTCGCCGCCGAAGGCGGGTAAGACCACGATCCTGCAGGACATCGCGAACGCGATCGCCACCAACAACCCGGAGTGCTACCTGATGGTGGTGCTGGTGGACGAGCGTCCCGAAGAGGTCACCGATATGCAGCGCTCGGTGCGCGGCGAGGTGATCGCCTCGACGTTCGACCGTCCGCCGAGCGATCACACCTCGGTCGCCGAACTCGCCATCGAGCGGGCCAAGCGCCTGGTCGAGATGGGGCAGGACGTCGTCGTGCTGCTCGACTCGATCACCCGGCTGGGTCGTGCGTACAACAACTCCTCGCCGGCCTCGGGTCGCATCCTGTCCGGTGGTGTGGATTCCACCGCGCTGTACCCGCCCAAGCGGTTCCTCGGCGCGGCCCGCAACATCGAGAACGGCGGCTCGCTGACCATCATCGCCACCGCCATGGTGGAGACCGGTTCCACCGGTGACACGGTGATCTTCGAGGAGTTCAAGGGCACCGGTAACGCCGAGCTCAAGCTCGATCGCAAGATCGCCGAGCGGCGCGTGTTCCCGGCCGTCGACATCAACCCGTCCAGCACCCGCCACGACGAGCTGCTGATGTCGCCCGACGAGATGGCGGTCATCCACAAGCTGCGCCGGGTGCTCTCGGGCCTCGATTCGCAGCAGGCGATCGACCTGCTCATCGACCGTTTGAAGAAGTCGAAGAGCAACGTCGAATTCCTGATGACGGTCTCGAAGACCGCACCGGGCGCCTTGGACGAATAGGCGACGAGCAGTACGTCCGCCCGGCGCGCACCCGCAGGTGCCGCTCGGCTCGCGATAATGCGGCCCCGCTTCGGCGGGGCCGCATTGCTGTCTGCGGGAGACGTGTACGCCGATGACCGCGCCGTCTGCCGGGGCGGGGCGTCGTAGGGGAGTAGAACAGCAGGCCGATGACCGCGGCACCGGCGATCAGCCCGATCAGAATCAGTGCGGTGGCACCGGTGATGGATCCGGTGGAGACCGAGGTCGCGGCGAATTCGTAGGGCCGATCCGGTCCGGTGGGGGTCACGACGGCGGCGCGGGGCGGGGTGCCGGAGGCCGTGAGCCACCCGGCGAGGACGAGGACCGCCAGGGCGGCCAATGTCGTCGCGGCGCCGATTTCCTTGGTATGTCCATTTCCCGGCAACAGGCGGATGGTGCGGTCTCCGAGGCGGGCATGTCCGGCGTCCGGGGCTCGAGATCTCCTGCTCGTCCCCCGCGCGGTGGGGAAATTCACTGCTGTCCCTCGGATCGTCGGTTCGGTTGCCATGGGTCTACTTCCTGCAACGAATCTACGAACAAAGGTGTTCATATTCCCGAGTAGCCGACTACTCGTTTCAGCGTGACTCGAGAACCGCGAAGACGCGTGCCGCTACTTCCTTGGGGTCTGCCGCTATCCGGGGTGCCGATGCCGGAACAAATGCGGTATGGGGTGCGTTGTGAGTGCGTATCGGCGGTTCTGGCATACTGGACCGTCGGTGCGTCTGCGATCGGCAGACCATCCCGCCTAGTCGGTTCCGGTTCACGTCCATCACGGCAGCACGGCAGATACCGCCGTGGGCTCGGGCGACCCGGGGCCAGATCGAGAGGACACCCATGAAGGCAGGAATTCACCCGGCATACGTGCCGACCACCGTTGTCTGCGGTTGCGGCAACACGTTCCAGACTCACAGCACCAAGGAGTCGGGCCACATCACCGTCGAGGTCTGCTCGCAGTGCCACCCGTTCTACACGGGCAAGCAGAAGATCCTCGACACCGGCGGCCGCGTCGCCCGCTTCGAGGCCCGCTACGGCAAGCGCGCCAAGAAGGCCGAGCAGTCCGAGAGTTCGGAAGCCCAGTAGCTACCCCGCCAACGCCCGTCCTGCCCAGCGCAGGCCGGGCGTTGGTGCGTTTACAGGTGTTCGCACGCTCCCACGGAAGGCATGACCGCCATGGCCGACAAGATCACGGCCCCCTCCGCCATCGACGACATCCTCGCCGAACACGCCGGCCTGGAGACACAGCTGTCGGATCCGGCGTTGCACAACAACCCGGGTGAGGCCCGTCGCGTCGGTAAGCGGTTCGCCGAATTGGCGCCGATCATGTCGACCTACACCAAACTCAGCGCGGCGCGCGACGATCTGGCCGCCGCCCGGGAGCTGGCCGCCGACGACGCGTCCTTCGCGGCCGAGGTCCCCGGGCTCGAACAGCAGGTCGAAGAGCTGTCGAAGGCGCTGACCGATCTGCTGGCCCCGCGCGACCCGCACGACAGCGACGATGTCGTCCTCGAGGTGAAGTCGGGGGAGGGCGGCGAGGAGTCGGCCCTGTTCGCCGCCGATCTGGCCCGCATGTACATCCGCTACGCCGAGCGGCACGGCTGGAAGGTGGAGGTCCTCGACGCCAACGTGTCCGACCTGGGCGGATACAAGGAGGCGACGCTCTCGATCAAGAGCCGCGAGCCCAGCCGCGACGGCGTCTGGTCCCGGCTGAAGTTCGAGGGCGGCGTCCATCGCGTGCAGCGCGTGCCAGTCACCGAATCGCAGGGCCGCATCCACACCTCCGCGGCCGGCGTGCTGATCTATCCCGAACCCGACGAGGTCGAACAGGTCCAGATCGACGAATCCGATCTGCGCATCGACGTCTACCGTTCCTCCGGTAAGGGCGGCCAGGGCGTCAACACCACCGACTCCGCGGTCCGGATCACCCATTTGCCGACCGGCATCGTCGTAACCTGCCAGAACGAGCGTTCGCAGCTGCAGAACAAGATCCGCGCGATGCAGGTGCTCTCGGCGCGCTTGCAGAGCCTGGCCGAGGAACAGGCCGAGGCCGACGCCGCCGCCGGACGTGCGTCGCAGATCCGCACGGTCGACCGCTCCGAGCGCATCCGCACCTACAACTTCCCCGAGAACCGCATCACCGACCACCGCATCGGCTTCAAGGCCCACAATCTGGACTCGGTGCTGGACGGAGAACTGGACGCGCTGCTGGACGCTCTCGGCGAAGCCGACCGCGCCGCCCGGCTCGCGGCGGAATGATGCAGGCCCCCGGCGAGGCGGGTCAGCACCGAATGCCGCTACGTCCCGCGATCATCGCCGCCGCGCGCACGCTCGCGGCGGCGGGGGTGCACAGCCCGCAGATCGACGCGGAATTTCTGGCCGCCTTCGTCCTCGAAGTCGAGCGATCGCGGCTGGCCCTTGTTCCGATGGTCACCCCGGAACAACTCGAACGGTTCCTCAAACTGGTGGCGCGCCGGGCCGAGCGGGTACCGCTCCAGCATCTGACCGGCGCCGCGTCGATGGGTGAGGTGGACCTCGAGGTGGGCCCGGGCGTGTTCGTCCCGCGGCCGGAGACCGAGCTGATCTTCGCGTGGGCGCTGGCCCAGCTCGAGGCGGCCGGCCACGAGCACCCACCGATCGTGGTCGACCTGTGCACCGGATCGGGAGCCCTGGCCCTGGCGATCGCCAATGCCCGTCCCGACGCCGAGGTCCACGCCGTCGAAATCGACCCCACCGCAAGGCAATGGGCGCAGCGCAACGCCGAACGCCAAGCCGCGCAAGGAGATACGCCGATCGTTCTGCATGCCGGTGATGTCACCGACGCGCAGGTGCTGGCCGAGCTCAACGGCCGCGTCGACGTCGTCGTCGCGAATCCGCCCTACATCCCGTCGGACGCACGGCTGGATCCCGAAGTGGCCGAACACGATCCGCATCTCGCCCTGTTCGGTGGCCCCGACGGACTCGAGGTGATCGCCCCCATGGTCGCCACCATCGCGCGGCTGCTGCGCCCCGAGGGCGTGGCCGCCGTCGAACACGACGATTCGCACGGCCCGCAGGTCGCGGCGCTGTTCGCCGGAGAGGGCCGGTTCTGTGACATCGTCGAACACCCGGATCTGGCCGGCCGGCCGCGCTTCGTCGCCGCCCGTCGCGTGCGCTGACCCTCGCGATTGCCGAGAATTTGCGCGAAGCCGGGCAACGTGCCGAGAGACACATTCAATAGACTCACCGCCGTGAGTACCGTCTACGACTGCTCCGATCCCGATTCTCGTGCCGCCGGATTGACCGCCGCGCGGACCACCTTGAAATCCGGACGGCTGGCCGTCATCCCCACCGATACGGTCTACGGAATCGCCGCGGACGCGTTCGATTCCACGGCCGTGGCCGGCCTGCTGGCGGCCAAGCGGCGCGGGCGCGACATGCCCGTGCCGGTGCTGGTCGGTTCGTGGAACACCATCGACGGACTCGTCTTCTCCGTGCAGCCGCAGGCACGCGACCTGATCCGCGCCTTCTGGCCGGGCGGGCTGAGCCTGGTCGTGCAGCAGGCGCCCTCGCTGGCCTGGGATCTCGGCGACGCCCGCGGCACCGTGATGCTGCGCATGCCGCTGCACCCGATCGCGCTGGAACTGCTGCGCGAGGTGGGCCCGATGGCTGTGTCCAGCGCGAACGTCTCCGGGCAGCCGCCCGCCACGACGGTCACCGAGGCGCGACACCAGCTGGGCAACCAGGTCGGCGTGTATCTGGACGGGGGCCCGGCCGAACACGGTGTGCCCTCCACGATCGTGGATCTGACCGGCGACCGTCCGCGGGTGCTGCGGGCCGGCGCGGTGACCGTCGCCCAGGTCGCCGAGGTGCTGGGTATGGCGCCGGACGAACTGTCGCCCGAGACCACCCGCTGACGGCCCGGTAGATGGTTTTCAGTCAGGGTGCGGTCGTCCCGCTGCGCGAGCTGCTTTTGGTGCTGCTCGTGTCCGCGGTGGTGACGATGTTGTCCACCGGCGGAATTCGGGTGCTGGCCATCGGTTTCGGCGCCATCGCGGTGCCCCGCGATCGTGATGTGCATCTCGAGCCGATTCCGCGCATGGGCGGCGTCGGCATCTATCTGGGCGTGCTGGCCGCGGTGCTGTTCGCCCATCAGCTGCCGGCGCTGCGCCGCGGTTTCGACTATCCACGCGATATTCCGGCCGTGCTGGTCGCGGGCACCCTGATCGTCCTGGTCGGCATCGTCGACGACCGCTGGGGCCTGGACGCGCTGACGAAGTTCGTGGGCCAGATCTCGGCCGCCGGGGCGATGGCCGTGATGGGCCTGAGCTGGGTGGCCATCTACAACCCGTTCAGCAACACCACGGTCGTGCTCGACCAGCTGCAGGGCTGGGTGGTCACAGTCGCCATCACCGTGACCATGATCAACGCGATGAACTTCGTGGACGGTCTCGACGGGCTCGCGGCGGGGCTGGGGCTGATCGCCGCCGCCGCCGTCTTCGTGTTCACCGTGGGTTTGCTCTATCAGCAGGGCGGTGCGACCGACGGCTATCCACCGGCCCTGCTGGCCGCCGCGCTGGCGGGTGGATGTCTGGGATTTCTGCCACACAATTTCCACCCGGCGCGAATATTCATGGGCGATTCCGGCTCGATGTTGATCGGTCTGATGCTCGCCGCGGTCTCCACCGGCGCATCCGGCCGAATTCCGCTCACCGGATACGGGCCGCGCGACATCGTGGGTCTGCTGTCACCGCTGTTGCTGGTGGGAGCGGTGATGTTCATTCCGGTATTGGATCTGGTGCTGGCAATCGTGCGCCGCGTGCGCGCGGGTGTGAGTTTCTCCACTCCCGACAAAATGCATTTGCATCACCGTCTGTTGCAGATCGGCCATTCGCATCGGCGCGTGGTGTTGTTGATCTATCTGTGGGTCGGCGTGCTCGCATTCGCGGCCGTGGGAACCTCATTGATGGATCGCCGGGTGGTGGTTCTGCTGTTCGCGGCCGGTTTGGTTTTCGCGTTGGTTGTGACGGCCGTCCCATCGCTGCGTGAAGTGGTCGGGCTCCGCGGTCGCCGCAAGTAAGGAACGGGTAAAGTGGCTCGACGTGAGCACGGCACCCGAATTGCATCCCGACGCGCCACTACGAGCAGCGCTGCGTTACGGCATCGCCGGATTGTGCGTGCTGGTGGTGGTTTCGGTCGTCGCCGGCTCGATCGTCGCGGGCTGGGCCGGTTTCTGGGGCGCGCTCATCGGATCCGCGATCGGTGGTTTCTTCATTCTCACCACGGCCGCTCTCGTGCTGTTCAGCGCGAAATTGGATTCCGGCATTCAGGGCATGGTGATGCTGGCGAGCTGGATCGGCAAAATTCTGGTCGTGATGATCGTGGTCGCGATCTTGCACCAGTTCGATTTCTACAGCCCCGGCACCCTTTTCCTGACCGTCGTGGGGGCGTTGCTGATTGTTCTCGGAGCCGAGACGTACGGACTTCTGCGCCAACGTGTTCCAGTGATCGACCCGCCGGCGGGCTCCGCCGACCAAGATCGTTCGAACGTGTGAACAAGACCCCCTACACGTTGTCGTAGATAGCTTGGTAAACTCTTTACCGTAAGCATCCGAACCAACGGGGCCGACCGCATCGTCGCCGGTGCGAGAGGTTATGCTTACTGCCGTGCCGGTCCTTCGGTGAGAAGTTCCGGCCCTGCACCGTCGACGATGTCGCCGACGTACAGACGCCACTGCGGGTCTCCCCGCGCAGCTGCTGACGAACTTCGAGCCGACCTGAGTCGACCACCTGATCGTCAATGTCCGATCGAACCGCGAGATGGAACATGTCTCGTGGCCGAACACGGGAGAGAATGCTGAGCGTCACCACTCTGGCGGGCGAGTTCCACGCGCCTTCGCTACAAGACTTCTTCCCTGATGCGCTGCTGTTCGGGGGGACACCTTTCGAGATCGACCGATTGATGATGGTTCGCCTCATCATGGTGGCGGTATTGGTTGCGGTGATGTTGCTCGCATTCCGCAGTCCCCGCCTCGTTCCTCGCGGTCTGCAGAACGTCGCGGAGATCGGCCTGCTGTTCGTTCGTGAGCAGATCTGCGATGAAGTGCTGGGCAAGAAGACCGGCCGCAGGTTTTTCCCGCTGATCGCCACGATCTTCTTCACGGTGCTGTTCCTGAACTTCTCCAGCGTCATACCGCTGTTGAACATTTCCTCGAACGCGCGTGTCGGAATGCCGATCGTGCTGGCGGCCATCGCCTACATCACGTTCAACTACGTCGGTATTCGCAAGTACGGATTCTGGCGGTACATGCGCTCGTCCGTCGTGGTGCCGAATGTTCCGGTCGCGCTGCACGTGCTGCTGATTCCGATCGAGTTCGTCTCGACCTTCATCCTGCGTCCGTTCACGCTGACCGTCCGACTCATGGCCAACATGCTGTCCGGTCACATCATGCTGGTGCTGTTCTTCAGTGCCACCCAGTTCTTCCTCTTCGACGCCGCTTCGTGGATGAAGATCTTCTCGCCGTTCTCCTTGCTCGCGGGATTCGGATTCACCCTTTTCGAACTTCTGGTGATCTTCCTGCAGGCCTACGTGTTCGCGCTGTTGACGGCTGTGTACATCAGCCTCGCCGAGCACGCCGACTCGCACTGACCGCACGACCGCACAAGAACTGCCCCACCTGCCGCCGGGCGGGTGGGCAACAGAAAGGGAAAGAAATCTCATGAGCCTCTCCTACGTGGCCGCCGAACTCGCCCAGACCTCGGATCGGGTCAAGGGCTACGGCGCTATCGGTTACGGTCTGGCCGCGATCGGCCCGGGTGTCGGCGTCGGCATCGTCGTCGGTAAGGCGATCGAGGGCATCGCCCGTCAGCCCGAGCTGCAGGGCACCATCCGGACCAACATGTTCCTGGGTATCGCGTTCACCGAGGCCCTCGCGCTGATCGGTCTCGTCGCCGGCTTCATCTTCTGATTCCGATGAACAGCATGTACTTGCTCGCCGAGAATGCAGAGGACAAGAACCCTCTGATTCCGGAGCCATACGACATCGTCTGGTCGGTGGTGTGCGTTGTCGTCATCGGGATCCTGTTCTACAAGTACGTGGTCCCTCGATTGACGAAGGTGCTCGACGAGCGCTCGGAGAAGATCGAAGGCGGCATGGCCAAGGCCGAGACCGCGCAGGCCGAGGCGCAGGAAACCCTGCAGCAGTACCAGCAGCAGCTGGCCGAGGCCCGGCTCGAGGCGGCGCGCATCCGTGAGGAAGCGCGTACCCAGGGCCAGCAGATCCTCGCGCAGCTGCGCTCGGAGGCTCAGGCCGAAGCCGATCGCATCGTCTCCGCCGGTCATGCCCAGCTCGACGCCCAGCGTCAGCAGATCGTGACCGAGCTCCGGTCCGAGCTCGGCCGCACCGCGGTCGACCTGGCCGAGAAGATCATCGGGCAGTCCGTGGCGGACGAAGCCAAGCAGGCGGCGTCCATCGATCGGTTCCTCACCGAGCTGGATGAGAAGGCCGGCATCGGGGTCGGAAGGTAACCTGCGCCTGAGAGGTCTTGTCGGTGACGCAAGTCACCGGCGCCCGACCACTCCGGGCCCCGGAATTCAACACAGTGAAAGTGGGAATCATGTACGCAGCGAGCCGCGAGGCGAGTTCCCGTGCGAGGGAAGCTCTTTCGGCCGCACTCACCGGGAGTGACTCCGTCGCCGCCACGACGGGCTCCGAACTGTTCGCCGTAGTCGCCGTGCTCGACGACCAGCGTTCGCTGCGTGTGGCGCTCGCGGATAAGTCGGTGTCGAGTTCGGTGCGTGCCGAACTGGCCGAACGCGTTTTCGGCGGCAAGATCAGCGCGGCCACTCAGGCCGTGCTGACCACTGCCGTCGCCCAGGACTGGTCTCGTACCCGAGATCTGGTCGACACCCTGGTGCTGCTCGGGCAGGAGGCGCTGTTGCGCGCCGCGGCCGACCGCGGACGTATCGACGCCGTCGAGGACGAGTTGTTCCGGCTGGGCCGCACCGTCGAAGACAACCCGGATCTGGAGCAGGCGCTCACCGATCGCGGTAAGCCGGCGGCCGCCAAGCGCGATCTGCTGGCGCGACTGCTCACCGGGAAGGTCGAAGACGTCACCATGCAGCTGGCCGAGCAGGCGGTCGGCCGGTCGCGCGGTGATGTCGGCGTCGCCTTCGACCAGTTGTCCGATCTGGCGGCGTCGTTGCGCAAGCAGATCGTCGCGCACGTTCGTTCGGCGACGGCCCTGACGCAGCAGCAGCGGGAGCATCTCGCCGCATCGCTGCAGCGAATCTACGACAAGCCGGTCACCATCCACGTGCAGGTCGATCCGGCATTGCTGGCCGGTGTCGTCGTGCGCATCGGTGACGACGTGATCGACGGCAGCGCCGTCGGCCGACTGCAGCGCCTGCGCCAGGCCCTGGCCTAGCCGAGCCTCGAGCCCGGCAACCCACCCCGACATTCCAGACCACAGCGAGAGCAGGAAGAACCATGGCGGAGCTGACGATCTCCCCCGATGAGATCCGTAGCGCGATCGAAAGCTACACCCAGAGCTACACCCCCGAAACCTCGATCGAGGAAATCGGCACGGTCACCGACACCAGTGACGGCATCGCGCACGTCAGCGGCCTGCCGTCGGCGATGACCAACGAGATCCTCGAGTTCCCCGGCGGTGTGCTGGGTGTCGCGTTGAACCTCGACCCCGACGAGATCGGTGCGGTCATCCTCGGTGAGTTCGACGGCATCGAAGAGGGCCAGCAGGTCCGCCGCACCGGTGACGTGCTCTCGGTGCCGGTCGGCGACAAGTTCCTGGGCCGCGTCATCAACCCCCTCGGCCAGCCGATCGACGGCCTGGGCGAGATCGAGGCCGACGAGCGCCGCGTGCTGGAGCTGCAGGCCGCGACCGTGCTGGAGCGCCAGCCGGTCGAGGAGCCGATGGCCACCGGCATCACCGCCATCGACGCGCTGACCGCCATCGGTCGTGGCCAGCGTCAGCTGGTCATCGGCGACCGCAAGACCGGTAAGACCGCGGTCTGCATCGACGCCATCCTGAACCAGAAGGCCAACTGGGAGTCCGGCGATCCGACCAAGCAGATGCGCTGCATCTACGTCGCGATCGGCCAGAAGGGTTCCACCATCGCCGGCGTGAAGTCCGCGCTCGAGGCGCACGGTGCGATGGAGTACACCACCATCGTCGCCGCCCCCGCGTCCGACTCCGCCGGTTTCAAGTGGCTCGCGCCCTACACCGGTTCCGCGCTCGGCCAGCACTGGATGTACCAGGGCAAGCACGTCCTGATCGTGTTCGACGACCTGTCCAAGCAGGCCGAGGCCTACCGCGCCATCTCGCTGCTGCTGCGTCGCCCGCCGGGCCGTGAGGCGTACCCCGGTGACGTCTTCTACTTGCACTCCCGTCTGCTGGAGCGTTGCGCGAAGCTGTCCGACGCGATGGGCGCCGGTTCGATGACGGGTCTGCCGATCATCGAGACCAAGGCCAACGACATCTCGGCGTTCATTCCGACCAACGTCATCTCCATCACCGACGGCCAGGTCTTCCTCGAGTCCGACCTGTTCAACAAGGGTGTGCGTCCGGCCATCAACGTCGGTACCT
Source organism: Nocardia sp. MDA0666 (assembly GCF_003023875.1). NCBI lineage: Bacteria > Bacillati > Actinomycetota > Actinomycetes > Mycobacteriales > Nocardiaceae > Nocardia > Nocardia sp. MDA0666. The sequence goes on along the minus strand of NZ_PYHT01000010.1, from coordinate 6,706 downwards.
CCGTCTCCCGTGTCGGTGGCGCCGCCCAGACCAAGGCCATGAAGACGGTCGCCGGTTCGCTGCGTCTGGAGCTGGCCTCCTACCGCGAGCTCGAGGCGTTCTCCGCCTTCGCCTCGGATCTGGACGCCGCCTCCCTGGCCCAGCTCGAGCGCGGTGCGCGCTGGGTGGAGCTGCTCAAGCAGGATCAGTACTCGCCGGTCGCGGTCGAGGACCAGATCGTCTCGATCTACCTGGTCGACGCCGGTTACTACGATTCGGTGCCGGTCGGCGACGTGCGGCGCTTCAACGCCGAGCTGCTCGAACACCTGCACAGCAAGGTGCAGAGCTCCTTCGATGCCCTCGAAGGTGGCGCGAAGCGGCTCGAGGGCGAGCCCGCCGACGCGATCAAGGCCGAGACCGAGCGCTTCAAGCAGGGCTTCCTGGCCTCCGACGGCAGCCGCGTGGTCAACGAGGCCGGCGCCGGCGAACTGGACCACGAAGAGGTCGAGTCGCTGTCGGTCACCCGTAAGCACGTCGAGAAGTAAGCCGGGTCCGACGATGCCTACGAATTCGATACGCGAAGGGAGTGTGAACCGCTGATGGCGAACTTGCGTGAATTGCGCTCCCGTATTCGTGGCGTGAGCTCGATCAAGAAGATCACCAAGGCCCAGGAACTGATCGCGACCTCGCGAATCAGCAAGGCCCAGGCCCGGGTGGCCGCCGCGAAGCCGTACGCGGAAGAGATCACGAAGGTGCTCGGCGAATTGGCCGGTGCCTCCTCGAATCTCAACCACCCCCTGCTCACCGAGCGGGCCACTCCGCGCCGCGCCGCCATCCTGGTGATCACCAGTGACAGCGGTATGTGTGGTGGCTACAACTCCAACGTGCTCAAGCGCACCGAGGAACTGATCACGACGCTGCGCTCCGAGGGTAAGGAGCCGGTGCTGTACGTGATGGGTAACAAGGGCCTGACGTACTACACCTTCCGCAACCGCCCGCTGGCCGGTTCGTGGACCGGGTTCTCGCAGCAGCCGCACTACACCGACGCTTCGGCCGCATGCCACCACCTGGTGGATGTGTTCATGGCGGGCTCCGACACCGAGGTGGAGGGGCCGGGCGGCACCGGGACCATCGAGGGCGTGGACGAGATTCACATCGTCTACACCCGCTTCGTCTCGATGCTGTCGCAGGTGCCCGAGGTTCGCCGGCTCGCTCCGATCCAGGTGAGCTTCATCGACGAGAACTTCGAGCTCGGCGAGGACATGCTCACCGACTCGCCGGACGCGAAGATCACCTCGCTCTACGAGTTCGAGCCGGATGCGGACAAGCTGCTCGGCGCCCTGCTGCCGAAGTACATCAACACCCGCATCTACTCGTCGTTGCTCGAGGCCGCGGCCTCGGAGTCGGCCGCGCGCCGCACCGCAATGAAGGCTGCCACCGATAACGCCACCGAGCTGGTCAATACCCTGACCCGCCAGGCGAACTCGATCCGGCAGGCGAACATCACGCAGGAAATCAGTGAAATCGTCGGCGGCGCGAACGCGCTGGCTGCGTCCTCGGATCGCGACTAAGCCCTAGCCCCCATGGAAGAGAACAAATGACCGCAGCTGTCACGCAAGAAAACGCAAGCCGGGCGGGCGCTGGCACAGGCCGCGTCGTCCGGGTCAACGGCCCCGTTGTGGACGTCGAGTTCCCGCGCGGCGCCATCCCAGATCTGTTCAACGCGCTGCACGCCGACATCACTCTGCCGTCGGTGGCCAAGACGCTGACCCTCGAGGTCGCGCAGCATCTGGGCGACAACATCGTTCGCACCATTTCGATGCAGCCGACCGACGGCCTGGTCCGCGGCGTCCCGGTGTCCGACACCGGCAAGCCGATCTCGGTTCCGGTGGGCGACGTCACCAAGGGCCACGTGTTCAACGCCCTCGGCGACTGCCTCGACACCCCGGGCCTCGGCCGCGACGGCGAGCAGTGGGGCATCCACCGCCAGCCGCCGGCCTTCGACCAGCTCGAGGGTAAGACCGAGATCCTGGAAACGGGCATCAAGGTCATCGACCTGCTGACCCCGTATGTGAAGGGCGGCAAGATCGGTCTGTTCGGTGGTGCCGGTGTCGGCAAGACCGTTCTGATCCAGGAGATGATCACCCGTATCGCGCGTGAGTTCTCCGGTACGTCGGTGTTCGCCGGCGTCGGTGAGCGCACCCGTGAGGGCACCGACCTCCACCTGGAAATGGAGGAGATGGGCGTCCTTCAGGACACCGCCCTCGTCTTCGGCCAGATGGACGAGCCGCCGGGCACCCGTATGCGCGTCGCGCTGTCCGCGCTGACCATGGCGGAGTACTTCCGCGATGTGCAGGGTCAGGACGTGCTGCTGTTCATCGACAACATCTTCCGTTTCACCCAGGCCGGTTCCGAGGTCTCGACCCTGCTGGGTCGTATGCCTTCGGCCGTCGGTTACCAGCCGACCCTGGCGGACGAGATGGGTCAGCTGCAGGAGCGCATCACCTCGACCCGTGGTCGTTCGATCACCTCGATGCAGGCGATCTACGTCCCCGCCGACGACTACACCGACCCGGCGCCGGCGACCACCTTCGCTCACCTGGACGCGACCACCGAGCTCTCCCGCCCGATTTCGCAGAAGGGTATCTACCCCGCCGTCGACCCGCTGACCTCGACCTCGCGAATCCTCGAGGCCTCGATCGTCGGCGAGCGGCACTTCGCGGTGGCCAACGAGGTCAAGCGAATCCTGCAGAAGTACAAGGAACTCCAGGACATCATCGCGATTCTGGGTATGGACGAGCTCTCCGAAGAGGACAAGGTCCTCGTCGGCCGGGCGCGTCGTCTGGAGAAGTTCCTCGGCCAGAACTTCATCGTGGCCGAGAAGTTCACCGGTCAGCCGGGTTCGGTCGTGCCGCTGGAGCAGACCATCGACGACTTCGAGCGGGTCTGCAAGGGCGAATTCGACCACCTGCCGGAACAGGCGTTCAACTCCTGTGGTGGCCTGGACGACGTCGAGGCGGCCGCGAAGAAGATCGCCGGGAAGTAGTCCACCATGGCGGATATGTCAGTTGATCTGGTCGCCATCGAGCGGCGGCTGTGGTCGGGGACGGCGAGTTTCGTCAGCGCCCAGACCACGGAAGGTCAGATCGGTATTCTGCACGGCCACGAGCCCGTGCTCGGCCAGCTGGTCGAGGGCGGAATCGTGACCATCGACAGCACCGAGGGCGAGCGCATCGTCGCGGCCGTGCACGGCGGTTTCTTCTCGTGCACGGGTGAGGCGGTCCGGATTCTCGCCGAATCGGCGGAATTCGCGGGCGATATCGATCTCGACGCCGCCCGCGCGGTACTGGCCGATCCGAATGCCTCGGAGCAGGAACAGAATGCGGCGACCGCGCGAATTCGCGCGGTGGAAGCGATAAACGCCTGACGCGAACGCCTCAGGGCGAGAACCGAATAGCGCAACCGTGTGGCGGTCCGGATCTCCGGGCCGCCACACGGCGTTTCTGCTCACCGCGCGGTCTGTTTGCGGCCGGTTCGAGAGGACCTGGAAATGCCGGACGACTGCGGCCAGGAATCACACCAGAACTTCCCGCGCGCCGGTGTCGCGTGGACCGACGAAACGTTCGCCGTGAACAGATGCGGGGATATGCGCAGGCGAGGTCGTTCATCACCGCGGAGACCGGGGCAGGCCACGCCCTGGCGATGGTGACCGTCCAGGGCGCCCGTCACCATGAGCCGAGTGCGACCTGCGAATACGGGCCCATTGTGAATCCCGTGCGCAGCCAACCCGGATGGGCTTCGAATGTCCTTGTGCGAGTGTGCCTCTGATCACCTTCCTCCGGATCGGCGAATCGGCCGATATCCTCGTTTGTGGAACGGATGTACCGGCTGTGTGCCGCGGCGCCCTGGTTTGTAGACTCGCTGCGGGAGCGGCCTTGTTCGGGGATGGCACGGCGCTGGCGACGGCACAGGGGCGAAGCGAAGGGACGGACCTGGATTGCGGACCGGGATGGTGCTTCTGATCATTCTGGTGCTGCTGCTGGTCGGCGTAGCGCTGGTGTCGCTGTATCGCCTGATCATGTTGCGCCGGGGTGGAACCGCGGCGATTCTGCGCGTACTTCCGGCGCAGGGTGGTCAAGGGTGGCGGCACGGCCTGATTCGCTACGGCGAATCACGGCTCGTCTTCTACAAACTCACCAGCCTGAAAGTGGGACCGGATTCGACCATCCGGCGGCTGGGCATCGAAGTGGTCGATCGGCGTTCTCCGGTGGGCGACGAGTACGACATCATGACCGACGACATCGTCGTGATCGCGGTCTCCGACGGTGACGGCAGCTATGAACTCGCCCTGGATCGCCCTGCGCTGACGGCATTTCTGTCCTGGGTCGAATCACGGCCCTCCGAACGCATCCGGCGACGCCCGGGACGTTGACCCAGAAATAGGTGGTCACCAGCAATGAGTGTGCATCTGACCAAGATCTATACCCGGACCGGAGACGACGGCACCACCGGCCTGAGCGACTTCTCCCGGGTGCCGAAGACCGATCCGCGGCTGGTCGCCTACGCCGACTGCGACGAGACCAACGCCGCCCTCGGTGTGGCGCTCGCCCTCGGAGAGCCGCAAGCGCGGATCGCCGAGGTGCTGCGCCAAGTGCAGAACGATCTGTTCGACGCCGGCGCCGATCTGTCCACCCCGGTCGTGCCGGACCCGAAATATCCGCCGCTGCGGATCACCCAGTCCTATATCGATCGCCTGGAACGCTGGTGCGACGAGTTCAATGCCGAGCTCGCTCCGCTGAATTCGTTCATCCTGCCCGGCGGCACGCCGTTGGCCGCGCTGCTGCATACGGCCCGCACCGTGGCGCGCCGGGCGGAACGCGCGGCGTGGGCGGCGGTGGACGCGCATCCGGACGACATCAGCGTGTTGCCCGCGAAATACCTCAATCGGCTGTCCGATCTGCTGTTCATCCTCGGCCGGGTGGCCAACCCGGACGGTGACGTGCTGTGGCGGCCCGGGGGATCGGAGACCGGCGGACCGGCCGCGACCGACCAGCCCTCCCGTTAGGCTGGCCCCCGTGAGTGAACGGTTTCTGGTGACCGGGGGCAGTCGGCTGGTCGGCGAGGTCTCAGTGGGTGGCGCGAAGAACAGCGTCCTCAAGTTGATGGCCGCCGCCCTGTTGGCCGAAGGCACGACGACGATCACCAACTGCCCGGACATCCTGGATGTGCCGCTGATGGCGGAGGTCCTGCGCGGTCTGGGCTGCGACGTCACCGTGGACGGATCGGTGGTCGCCATCACCACCCCGGCCGAGCCGAAGTATCACGCCGACTTCCCGGCGGTGACCCAGTTCCGCGCCTCGGTCTGCGTCCTCGGACCGCTGATGGCGCGGTGTAAGCGTGCCGTTGTCGCCCTGCCCGGCGGCGACGCGATCGGGTCCCGTCCGCTCGACATGCATCAGGCCGGCCTGAGATTGCTCGGCGCGACCAGCGAAATCGAGCACGGCTGCCTGGTCGCTCGCGCCGACGAGCTGCAGGGTGCGCGGATCCGGCTGGATTTCCCGTCGGTCGGCGCGACCGAGAACATCCTCATGGCCGCGGTCCTCGCGGAGGGGGAGACGGTGATCGACAACGCCGCGCGCGAACCCGAGATCGTCGACCTGTGCACCATGCTCACCCGGATGGGCGCCCGTATCGACGGCGCCGGCACCTCGGTCCTCACCATCTCCGGTGTGCGCAAACTCGCGCCCACCACCCACCAGGTGATCGGCGACCGGATCGTGGCCGCGACCTGGGGAATCGCCGCCGCGATGACGAGGGGCGACGTGCGCGTCACCGGCCTGAATCCCAAACACCTCTCGCTGGTGCTGGACAAGCTGCGCTCGGCGGGTGCGCGAATCACGTTCGAACCCAACGGTTTCCGGGTGGAACAACCGGAGCGGCCGCGGGCGGTGAATTTCTCCACGCTGCCGTTCCCGGGCTTTCCCACCGATCTGCAGCCGATGGCGATCGGCCTGGCGACCATCGCCGACGGGACGTCGATGATCACCGAGAACATCTTCGAGGCGCGCTTCCGCTTCGTCGAGGAGATGATCCGCCTGGGCGCCGACGCCCGTACCGACGGCCACCACGCCGTGGTTCGTGGCATCCCGCGGCTGTCGAGTGCGCCGGTGTGGTCGTCCGATATCCGCGCCGGCGCGGGTCTGGTGCTCGCGGGTCTCGTCGCCGACGGCGTCACCGAGGTGCACGACGTCTTCCACATCGACCGCGGCTACCCCCACTTCGTCGAGAACCTGCGCTCGCTGGGCGCCGAGGTGAAACGGGTCGGCACGCCGGCGTAGTCCGCCGTACATCCGAAAGACCTTCCTGACCAGGCGATTTGACATAGAATCAACCGCCACGTAACTTATTCCAAGTCAGAGCGACACGGACACCAACCCCAGGCCGAAAGGCAAGGGGACAACGCGGTAGTACGGGGAGCGCCTGACGATCACACTGGTTCGACCGAGACCCCGATTTGGTTCGGGTCCGACGGTTGAGCTAAGCTGGAAAAGTTGCCTCGCCGATCGAACAGATGAAAATCTGGGAGATGGTGAGTGCGTGTGTTCTTTGAGAACTCAATAGTGTGTCGATGAATGTCAGTGCCAAATATTTATTTTGGTTCCGATCTTCACCCCCCGTGTGAGGGTCGGACATTTTTTAGTCAGCTATTTTCCGGCTGGCGTTTAAG